>CAZWOG010000128.1:0-3318 GCA_964635685.1 uncultured Dehalococcoidales bacterium
TATTGGCACTTTTAAGGAGTGAATCGTGTCTTCAAACACTGTGATATTCATAGTTGTGTTTATACTCGCAGTAGCGTTCTTTACCTGGAGCTGCTACAGCCGTTTCCGTCTGGTGGCCCTGGGCAAAGCCGATAATCGCTTCAAAGAGATCGGCCGACGCATATGGAACATGCTGTACTATCCGTTCTCACAGCGGTGCACCATATCCAGAAGCTATCGTTTCGGCATCAACCACGCACTCCTCTTCTGGAGCTTCATGTTACTTTTAATAGCCAATACAGAGTTCCTGCTTCACGGATTGGCTCCAAACACCATCGCATTGTCGAAGCTGCCCGACGGAGCGTATCATGCGCTGGCCATGATCTTCGATATCGTCTCAATCCTCGTACTGGTGGCTATCGTTGCTGCTGTGGCGCGGCGTTTCTTCTTCCCGCCCAAGTTCATCGAGGCTAGAAGCCGTGACGCATTCATAATCCTGGGGCTTATCGCCACTCTCATGATCGCCTTCTTCTTTGCCCACGGCGCCGAGATCGCGCAGGGCGAAGATGATAAGATTGTCGCAGCTGCATCCTATATGCCGATATCTAATTTCGTTGGCAAGACCATATTGGGCGGGCTGTCGACCGGTGCGGCGGGGACGGTCCGCGACGTATTCTGGTGGATTCATGCTATAGTGCTGCTTTCATTCTTGAACTATCTGCCTTACAGCAAACATATGCATATTCTTACCTCCATTCCCAACTGCTTCTTCAGGAGCCTTGAGAAGGTAAATACGCAGCCGCGGGAGGAGTTCAAAAAGGGCAATATCTACGGTGCTGAGCGTGTCGACCAGTTCACATGGAAGGATTTGTTCGATTCGTATTCCTGTACCGAGTGCGGCCGCTGTTCCGATAACTGCCCGGCAGCGTCCACCGGCAAGCCGCTTCAACCGCGATTAGTGATCCACGATATTAAATTGAACTTGCTTAAGAACGGGCCTCTGCTGGTGAAAAAGGGTGAGCCGGTATTGCCATTGATAGGTGACAATCACGGCGGCAGTGTGTCCGAGGAAGTTCTGTGGGAATGTACCACCTGCAGTGCCTGTATGGAGGTGTGCCCCGTATTTATTGAACACGTGCCGAAGATCGTGAATATGCGGCGGCATCTGGTAGAGATAAAATCCAGATTCCCTCATGAGCTGCACAATCTCTTCGAGAATATCGAAGGGCGCAGCAACCCGTGGGGCATAGCGCCGGAGAAACGGGCATCATGGATTCATGAGGCCGGGGCGAATCTCTTCGAGGCTGGCAAGACCGAGTACCTGTTCTATGTAGGATGTGCCGGCGCCTTCGACTCTCGCAGCAAGCAGGTAACGTTAGCTACAACGAAGGTTCTCAATGCGGCTGGGGTGTCCTGGGGTGTCCTGGGTAAGGATGAGCTGTGCTGCGGCGATAGCCTGCGCCGCCTGGGCAATGAATTCGTTTTCGAGGATATGGCCAAGAAGAATGTCAAGTTATTTAAAGATAAGGGAATCAAGAAGGTAATTACTCAATGTCCCCATTGCTTCAGTACCTTAAAGAACGATTATCGCCAGTATGGCGCAGAGATTGAAGTAATGCATCATACGGAGTTCATCAACAGTCTGATAGAGCAAGGAAAGCTCAAACTGAATGGCAGTGCCGATCTGGGCAAAGTTGTTTTCCATGATTCATGTTATCTGGGACGCTATAACTCGATTTACGATCAGCCGCGAAAGGCCATCGCTTCTGTGACGGGCCAGGCTCCTATCGAGATGGATAAGAAGAGGGAGCGGGCCTTCTGCTGCGGCGGCGGTGGCGGCCGTATGTGGCTGGAGGAGAACGTTGGAGAAAGAATATATGTCGCCCGTACGGAGCAGGCGCTGAAGCAGGATCCACAGACGATATGCACCTGCTGTCCGTATTGCATGACGATGTTCGAGGATGGGCTCAAGGATAAAAAGGCGGAAGATAAGGTGAAGGTCATGGACCTGTCAGAGATTGTGGCTTCTGCTTTAAAACAGGGTTAGTTTTGGAAAGTGGTACAATATAAATGAAGGTTGGAAACGTCGGGCTGCGTCAGCAGCCTCGATAGATTGAGAGGGTTCTATGAAGGAGAAGGTGGAGGCAGCTTTAAAGAAGATAAGGCCGTCGCTGCAGGCTGATGGCGGCGATGTTGAACTGGTCGATGTGAAGAACGGTGTAGTCAGGGTGCGGCTCAAGGGCGCGTGCAACGGATGCCCGATGGCAGCTATGACGTTACAGAGGGGCATCACCAAGGTGATAAAGGAAGCGGTGCCGGAGGTTAAAGAAGTTATAGCTGTGTAGTAGCGCTGGGGTGAGGTTTTGTTTGCGTAATCGACACGTATAATGTAAAATATAAGTATGGAGATGTTTCATAGGGGGAGTGGGAGTGAATCCCGCCCCCCTTTTTTATAGATTTTCCTCAGGTTCTACATCACGGTCGGACTCGTGAAATGTAAGTAAATATGTTAAAATGGAATGTTGGAATGTGAAAAAAGTAACAATTGCTTTGGGGCAAGTGTGGCGGGGGTAAGGTTCGGAGCGCGAAACAGGAGGGAACGACGAGAATATCAGGATTACGTTGGCAATGATGTCGTCGATATATGTTATTTATGAAACTGAATGCAGAGCAGATTATGAAAGGGGGCAAAGTTGGCTAAACCAAAGGTAGCTTTTTATTGGTGTGCTTCCTGTGGCGGTTGCGAGGAGACCGTTGTCGATTTAAATGAAAATCTTTTAAAGGTGGCTGATGCCGTAGATATCGTGCTGTGGCCTGTTGCGTTGGACTTCAAGAGAAAAGATATCGAGGCCATGAAGGACAAGGAGATCGCGGTCAGCTTCATCAACGGGGCCGTAAGGATGGATGAACACGAGGAGTGGGTAAAGCTCCTCAGGAAGAAGTCGGGCCTCGTTGTCGCCTTCGGGGCCTGCGCTTGCTTCGGCGGCATACCGGGGCTGGCTAATTTCTGGGATAAAAAGACGATATTCGACAGGCACTTTAAAGAGGCGCCGTCGGTGGATAACCCCAAGGGCGTCACCCCTCAAATGAAGTCCAAGGTTGATGGCAACGAGCTTCATCTGCCTGAGTTCTTCGATACAGTTAAGACACTGGGCCAGACCATCGATGTGGATTATTACCTCCCCGGCTGTCCCCCTCCACCTGATTTGGTGCTGGGCGCGGTGATGGCTATTCTGGAGGGGAAACTGCCGAAGAAAGGCAGCGTGCTGGCGCCCGATAAGGCATTGTGCGATACGTGCCCGCGCCGGGACTCGAAGCCGGAGAAGCTTTCAATCAAAG
>CAZWOG010000129.1:0-3309 GCA_964635685.1 uncultured Dehalococcoidales bacterium
GAATGACAGCTACAATACCACCCTATCGACACCCAATCCCTCACCCCTACTTCAGCCCCCTTTATCCCCCATTCTTGGGGGAATTTTTAAAAAGATAGGGGACACCCCTAATACCCCGGTCCTTCCAGTATTGGAAGGACACCTCTATTTTAAATTCCCTCGCCCTCCGCAGGGAGAGGATTAAGGTGAGGACGAGAGAGATCAATGACACCAGCACCTCTATTTGAACTCACCGTCATTGCCCGACTTGATCGGGCAATCCAGACGTCCACATCGCGTAGGGGCGAGTTTAAAACTCGCCCTATTCTTCGGGCGCGCCTTCCCCATCATTCAACAATCGGGAATCATCCTCAAGTAACTGCCGCGCATCTTCAGCCATCGACTCAAAAACAGCCACCCTTATCTCACCCATACCGTCGACGGTAAACATATGCACTGACCTGGCGGCATTCGATCTCAAAATGCAGGGGATTCCGTTGGCCTCCAGCTTGCCTTTGATTATGTAGGCCTCGGCCTCTCCGGAAGCGTGATAGACATCAACCAGCCTCTCACCCATATAATTAACAAGCCTCTAGTCCTGGAACATAGCCCCGATAGATTCACCGGCGTGGATGCGCCGTATAGCTTCTCCCAGAAGATTCGCTATCGACAAAACGGTGATCTTGCCGTTACGTTTCATCGTCGGAACAGGGATCGTATCGGTGACTACTACTTCCTTAACGGGGCATCTGGATATACGCTCTATCGCCGGTCCGGAGAACACCGGATGCGTACATAGGGAATAAACCGCGCTCGATCCGGCCTTGGTAAGGGCTTCGACAGCTGTGACAAGGGAGCCTGCGGTGTCGATCTCATCATCGATGAGCACCGCCGTCATCCCGGAGACATCACCGATTATGTTGAGCATCTCAGCGCTATCGTTGTTGCCCACCCTGCGTTTCTCGATTATAACCAGCGGTGTATCGAGCTTGGTCGCAAGATCGCGGGCGTGCTTGGTGATGCCGATGTCGGTTGCGACTACTACCATATTTTTCAGCTTCTTGGACTTGATGTAGTCGCTGAGGAGCGTTAATGCAGTCAGCTCATCGACGGGAATGGTGAAAAAGCCCTGGATCTGCGCCGCGTGCAGGTCCACGGTCAGCACCCTGTTGGCGCCGGCCACGGTGATCATATCGGCCACCAGGCGCGCGGTTATCGGCACGCGCGGCTGATCCTTCTTGTCGGTGCGGCTATAGCCATAATACGGGGTGACCGCAGTGATGCGCCCGGCCGAAGCCCGCCTCAGCGCATCGAGCATGATAAGCAGTTCCATAAGCCGCGTATTTACCGGGGCACATATCGGCTGTACGACGAAGATGTCCCGCTCGCGTACGTTCTCCAATATTCGCACGAAGGTGTTTTCATTGGCGAATTCGAAGACCTCGGCTTTGCCCAAAGGTATCTTCAGATAATCGCAGATACCCTTAGCCAGAACGGGGTGCGCGTTGCCGGTAAAGACCTTCAGCTCATCAATCAAAGGCTTCCTCCTCGATTATAAAATTACTTCCCTTTAAACTTGGCTTCCCGTTTCTCCATAAAGGCGCTCACGCCCTCGCGGTGATCCTCGGAGCTGAGCGCCAGCGCCTGACACGGGGCCGCCATCTCCAGCGCCGTCTCCAGGTCAGTTTCCAGCGCTTTGTAGGCCAGTTTCTTTGACATCTGGACGGCCAGCGGAGGGTTCGATGCGATCTTCTTCGCCAGTTCCATGGTAGCGCTCTCCAGTTGATCGCCCGCGACCAGCTTGTTCAGCACGCCGATGCGCAGTGCCTCCTCCGCCTCCAGGAAATCGCCGGTGAACAGGAATTCCAAACCTCGACCAAGTCCGAGCAGCCGCGTGTAAAACCAGGCCCCTCCCCCTCCGGGGATCAGCCCGACCTTCACAAAACTGTTCCTGAATTTCGACCTGTCGCAGCCGGCGCGCATGTCGCAGGCAAAGGCGAAATCGCAGCCTGCGCCCACGGCCGCACCGTTGACCATAGCTATAGTGGGCTTCTCCATCGTCTGTATGCCGAGGGCCACCTTCTGGTAGCTGGTACGGATATTGTAATGCAGCTCGTTGGGGCTGCCTGCCAGCCCGGCATCCCATCCACCACCGCTGATATCGGCGCCGGAGCAGAAAACCTTTCCTGCGCCCGTGAGGATCATGACCCTGATATCCTTATCCTGCGACACATCGGTAACCGCCTCGACCATCTCCAGCAGCATCTTTCTGGTTAGAGCGTTCATCTTATCAGGACGGTTCATGGTGAGTGTAGCGATGTGAGATTCTTTTTTTAGTAGAATGGTTTCATAAGCCATGTGAATCACCCCTTAACAGACAAAAGCCGGCGACAAATCAGATTATAATTCTAACACAAAACTGCTGCAAACGGCATGTGAAGAGTCGACAAACCATTAAGTCCCGGCATCCAGCGCAGCCTTAGCCGCCTCTTTTTCGGCCTCGCGCTTGCTGCTCCCGCTCCCCTTCCCTATCATCCTGCCGCCAACGACCACTTCAACGATAAATTCTTTGACATGGTCCGGCCCTTCGGCGCTTATAACACGGTATGCCGGTATCTCATGATACTTCGACTGCACTACTTCCTGGAGCTGCGACTTGAAATCCGATGTCAGGCTATCATCGACGGCTTTCTCCACCTCAGCATCGTACAGCCTCAGTATCAGATCGCGACAAGTATCGAACCCCTGATCCAGAAATACGGCGCCGATCACCGCCTCCAGCGCATCGGCCAGAATCGACTGTTTGGCGCGCCCGCCGCTGGTCTCCTCGCCATGTCCTAAATAGAGATAGCCGTCCAGCTTCAGATGATTAGCTATACGCGCCAGGGTTTCACGGCGGACGAGCGCTGATCTCAGCTTGGTCATATCGCCTTCAGAGAGATCAGGGTAATCTTTATATAGCTTTTCCGCCACAACGGCGCTCAGTATCGAATCGCCGAGGTACTCTATGCGCTCGTTCGAGGGCAGATTAAAATCGGGATTTTCATGCAGGTATGATCGGTGCACCAGAGCTTGCTGTAACAGCGTGGAATTACGAAAGGAAATATGTAATGTAGCCTCTAATTTATTGATTTCATCCAATGTAAGAACCCCCCTCAAAAATAATGCCCGAGCCTCGATTTGTCAAGGTAATAATGGTATAAAGTCATGCATCATTACTAGAACTAGGGAATGATCAGGAACTGCTTCCATGCACGAGATTTATAGAAAGAGGTGTAGGCTTCTTCCTGCCGGGGTGAGAGGGGGACTCTCGCCCTCACCTTAGCCCTC
>CAZWOG010000130.1:0-3298 GCA_964635685.1 uncultured Dehalococcoidales bacterium
GTTTTCCAGGACGAACTGGGGGATGATCTGGCCAAGGCCATGCTGAAGGTCTGGGAGGATGCGGACAAGAAGGGTGAGCGCCGCTTCCCCCACGAGTTTCTGCAGCAGCTTCTTGCCAGCGGCGCACTGGAGAAGTTCTACCAGATCGACCCCCTTCACTCCTGGGTGCTCGCCGCAATGGAAAAGAACGTTCCGATCGTCGTGCCGGGCTGGGAGGACAGCACCCTCGGCAACATGTACGCTGCAGCCGTGATCCGCGGCAATATAAAAAATGTCCATACCGTGCGCACCGGCGTCGAATATATGGTCTGGCTTGCCAAGCATTACACCGAAACTACAAAGCATAATCCACTGGGCATGTTCCAGATCGGCGGCGGCATCACGGGCGACTTTCCTATCTGTGTGGTGCCCATGCTCCAGATGGACCTGGAGATGGACGTGCCGCTCTGGGGCTACTTCTGCCAGATCAGCGACAGCACCACCAGCTATGGGTCTTACTCCGGCGCCGTGCCCAACGAAAAGATCACCTGGGGAAAGCTCGGCGTTGATACCCCCAGATTCATCATCGAATCCGATGCCACCATCGTCGCGCCGCTGATTTTCGCCTACCTGCTGGGTTGGTAGCCGATAACTCCACTGAAGTCATTCGGCTTGCTCTGTCGACGTTCCGCTGTTTTTGTTAGGATTAGATCAGTATCGTTTATACTATAATTAGATTAGTTGCTACGAATTTGTGTCCACGTTGCCGGAGATGAAGAGTAAGCTGTATGAAGTGGTTGCTGCTCGTCGGAACTGTGATCATTGCCCTTATTGTTGTTGCCCTTCAGGTCTGGTCGATAGGGAGAGATATCGGTCCTGCAGAGGCGTGCATCGAGCAGTTCATGGCGGCAGGGCAGGCTCATGATGTCGGTGCCGCAAGAGCATTATATATAGGGTTCGGGCAATCAGGTGTAGCTAACTATATCGATACTAATTATGATGCCCTGTTTAAGAATTACCAGGATGTCGAGGCCTCGGGCTGGCGTGTTGATGCGGACAAGATCGAGTCCATGGACTTGAGCCTGTCGGTGATAAGTGGCAAAATCGTCTATTCGGACGGCTCCTCCGTTTCCTTTAATGCAGGGCTGGCGAGGTACGAGGGCGGGTGGAAGATATGGTCCATAACCATCGGCAGCAAGGAACTATAATATTAAGCGTCGATTGCATACTGCAATCGAAGGTTTGACTTTGATAACGTTAAGCTGACATAATAGTCCTTTGCTAGAAGTGTTTTCTTCAGCGAGGTATAGAGATGGAACTTGAGATTATCCGCGGTGTATTAATCTCCATAGTGACGGCGGCGGTCATAGGCTATATAGTGCACAGGCTGCGTCAGCCTGTCATTATGGGCTATATAATAGCTGGCATTATCATCGGGCCGCAGCTCGGGCTCAAGTGGGTGACCAATCCTGAAGCTATAAATTTCACCTCGGAACTGGGCTTGATCGCCCTTATGTTTATGGTCGGACTGGAGCTGGACATCAGGAAAATCAGAAAATCGGGCAAGGAGCTCCTGATTCTGGCGGTACTTCAATTCGCCGTGTGCGTAGCTCTGGGTTTGGCCTTCTTCAGACTGCCTGGATTCAGCGGCAGCGGGGAATATGCCACTTTATACCTCGCTGTAGTTTTTGGCATGAGCAGCACTATGATCGTGGTCAAGCTCCTCTATGATAAGTTTGAGCTTGATACCCTTCCGGGGCGCATCACTCTGGGGATACTGGTTTTGCAGGATATATGGGCTATCATATTCCTTACAATCCAGCCGAACCTGGATAATCCTGCGATAGGCACATTGGGGCTGTCACTTCTGAAGGGAGTGGGGTTGGTCGTTGGCTGTCTTCTGGTTACCCGTTTTGTTCTTCCCTTTGTTTTTAAGAGTATTGCCAAGAATCCTGAGCTTGTATTGGTCACTGCGCTGGGGTGGTGTTTTTTGGTCTCCTGGCTATCGGGAGATGTCGCCGGGCTGAGCCGGGCCATGGGCGCGCTTATCGCCGGCGTAAGCCTCTCCGCTTTCCCCTACAAGCAGGAGATAAACGACAGGGTGAACAGCATCCGCTCCTTCTTTCTCATTCTGTTCTTTGTGTCCCTGGGCATGAAGGTGAATCAACCCAGTCTGCATATCTTTCTTGTGTCGCTTGCGGCCTCTCTGTTCCTGATAGCAAGCAGGTTTATCTCCGTTTTCCCCGCCTTATACCTCATGAAGAAGGGCATCCGGGTCAGTTTCCTTGTGCCTCTTAACCTAGCACAGATAAGCGAATTTTCATTGGTTATAGTCGCTATCGGGATCAACTATGGGCATGTCAATGAGGACGTAATGACCATTGTGCTCTTCACCCTGATGATCACATTCCTTGCCTCTACATATATGATAACCTACAGCCACAGGCTCTATCTGCTGGCAGACCTCATGCTTAAGAAATTGAGGCTGAGCGATGTGAAAATGAAGGAAGGTGAGGCGGTTGAGGCCGAAGCCCATCGGCCCATCTTGTTCTTGGGATTCTACAGGATCGCCAGCCATCTTCTGCAGGCGGTGGAAAAACAAAACCCGTCCATCAAGGAAAAGATTGAGGTGATTGACTTCAATCCGGATGTGTACCAGAAACTGAACAGGCACGGCGTTAAATGTGTCTTCGGCGATCTGGGCAATACCGGGACGCTGACGGAATGCGGTCTGGAGAGCGCGAAGGTTGTGGTCTCAACCATTCCGGATACAATTTTGAAAGGCACCAGCAACTTGGCGCTGCTTAATTATACGAAGAAGGTCAACCCTAAAGCGAGGGTCATCGTTACAGCCGAAAACATGGAGGCGGCCAAGAAATTATGGACGGCGGGTGCCGATTTTGTGATACTGCCCCATCTTGAAGCGGCGGAAAAGGCGGCGACCCTGCTGGAAAAGCTTTTAACTGAAGAGGCTATCCCCGATGTGTGCTCGGAGTATCGCTGCCGGATAATGGAGGATGAAGGGGAAATCATCGGATGATGCTTCCCTCGATACGCTCAAGTTCATCATCGAATCCGATGCCACCGTAGTCGCGCCACTGGTGTTCGCGTGTCTGTTAGGCTGGCATCTGGCTGCCCTACTAAAGCCGTTCGGCAGGACTCGACAGGGCTGATTTAACCAACCCCCTGAATCCCCCGTACTCGGGGGATTTTTATTGAAGTTGGGGGACACCCCCAGTTCCCTCGGTCCTTCCGCGGAAGGACACCTCTTTCTGCGGTCAAGGTTGACTGTGCTATTGTATAACTGACATAATACCTT
>CAZWOG010000131.1:0-3293 GCA_964635685.1 uncultured Dehalococcoidales bacterium
TCATTATGGATATCGGCCACAAAACTATCGACCTGTTCGAGGAAGAGTTGAAAAAATGTAAAACGATCATCTGGAACGGCCCGATGGGCGTTTTCGAGTATCCCAAATTCAGCAGGGGCACTGCAAGTATCGCTAAAACGCTGGCCGGCGCGAAGGCTACTACCATAATCGGCGGCGGCTCCACTGCTGAGGCAGTAGAGGAAATGGGACTTGCGGAAAAGATGACTCACGTCTCGACAGGAGGCGGCGCCTCTCTCGAATTCCTCGAAGGCAAAACCCTCCCTGGTGTGGCGGCGCTCCAGGATAAGGCGTAATACATAATATTAAAGAGGTCGATGAAATGATCAGATTAGAACAGATAAAACATTTAGCGGAATCCACTCCATCGAAGATTATCTTCCTAGTTATGGACGGACTGGGAGGGCTGCCACACCCCGATACGGGCAAGACGGAGCTTGAGAGCGCCCGCAGGCCGAACCTCGACAAGCTAGCCAGGGACGGCATCTGCGGCATGAGCATGACCGTCAGCGCCGGAATCACGCCCGGCAGTGCGCCCGGGCATCTGGCCATATTCGGATACAACCCACTCGAGCCAAAATACCAGATAGGACGCGGCGTGTTGGAGGCTCTAGGAATCGGCTTCAATTTAAAGGATGGAGACCTGGCAATCAGAGGCAATTTCTGCACCATCGATAAAGCCGGACTGATAACCGACCGCAGGGCAGGCCGCATCCCGACGGAGAAGTGCGATGAGCTATGTACAAAGCTAGGTAAAATCAAAGTGAAGGGAGCCGAGGCCTTTGTCCGACCGGTCAAAGAACACCGTTTTGTACTGGTTTTTCGAGGGAAGAACCTTCCTCCTGACATCAACGACACCGACCCACAGAAACTGGGGGCGGCGCCCTTGCCAGCAGTGCCGAATCAATCCAGCGCTAAAGCGACAGCTAATATAGTGAACGATTTTCTGGATAACGCCAGGAAAGTCCTGGCTGATGAGCATCCGGCGAACATGGTTCTATTGCGCGGCTTCTCCAAATATCCTCCGGAAGTGCCGTCCATGTCTGAGGTGTTCAAGCTAAAGCCGGCGGCCATCGCCACCTACCCAATGTACCGCGGATTGGCCAAAGTGGTGGGCATGGACATATTGCAAGCCGGCAGCACCATCAAGGATGAATTCTCTACTGTAGTTAAAAGCTACGGCAAATACGATTTTTTCTTTATCCACATCAAAGGCACCGATAGCGCCGGAGAGGATGGAGACTTTGCACGCAAGGTCAGCGTTATCGAGGAGGTCGACCGCGAACTGCCCAGTCTCATCGACCTGAAACCAGATGTCATCGTCGTCACAGCCGATCACTCCACCCCCGCATTGATCAAGGGCCACAGCTGGCACCCCGTGCCGTTTTTACTGTATTCAAAATGGTGCCGCCGCGACAGCGTCCAAGAGTTCTCCGAAAGCGCCTGCGCCCACGGGGCGCTGGGCGTATTCCCCGCAACGGATATCATACCACTGGCGCTGGCGAACGCCCTCAAGCTGGATAAGTATGGAGCGTAGTATGAGAAAGCTATTGATCGCAGGCAACTGGAAGATGAACACCACACTGATGGAGGCCGTCGACCTCGTGAACGAAATGAAAGAGCCGCTCGATCGTATCGATAACGTCGATAAGGTTGTCTGCCCTCCGTTCATCTCGGTAGCTGTGATCTCCGAGATCCTTATGGACTCGTCTATCAAAGTCGGCGCGCAGAATATGTATTTCAAGGAGAAGGGCGCATTTACAGGCGAGATATCGCCGTCCATGTTAGTCGATATATGCGAGTATGTTATCATTGGGCATTCCGAGCGAAGGCAATACTTTAATGAAACCGACGAGACAGTGAATAAGAAGGGCAGGGCAGCGCTCGATGCCGGCCTCAAGCCGATCATATGCGTCGGCGAGAACCTGGAGCAGAACAAAGACGGGGAAACAGAAAAGATCGTAACAGGCCAGATAAAGAGATCTCTCGACGACATCAGCTATTCGCCCGCAATCGTAATCGCCTATGAGCCGATCTGGGCTATCGGCACAGGCAAAGCGGCCACGGGAACAGATGCCAATGCTACCATCAAGATTATCAGAAACACGATAGCCGACATATACAACGGAAGGGCAGCCCAGGACATGCGTATCCTGTACGGAGGCAGCATAACCGCCACCAACATCGGCGAATTCATCAGGCAACCCGAGATCGATGGCGGCCTGGTGGGCGGCGCCAGCCTCAAAGCGAAAGAATTCATCAGCATGGTGGAGCAGGCAGCATCGATCCGGAAATGAACCGCATCATAGCCATAGTAGGTCCCACAGCAGTCGGCAAGAGCGCCTTAGCTATCCAATTGGCGCTGACACTAGGCGGCGAGATAGTGAGCGCGGATAGCCGCCAGGTTTACAGATACATGGACATCGGCACAGCCAAGCCGAGCCGCGAAGACTGCGCGAAGGTCCCACATCATCTAATTGACATAATCAATCCAGACGCGGATTTCACGCTCGCAACCTATCAGGAGTTGGCTTTTGAAGTGATAGAGGATATCCAGCATCGAGGCAAGTCAGTTTTTCTCGTGGGTGGCAGTGGCCTGTACGTGCGGGCCGTGACCGGTGGCCTCAGCATCCCTAAAGTAGCGCCTGATCCCGAATTGAGACGCAAGCTCGAAGGGAGGGCCGCACATGAAGGTTATCAGGTGTTATACAGTGAACTGCGAAAAGCCGACCCGTCAGCCACTGAGAAGATCGACCCGCGCAACATCCGCCGCGTGATACGTGCCCTGGAGGTTTGCCTTACCGCCGGCGTCCCATTCTCGCAGCTCAAGAAATCCTCGCCAAGAGTCTCGGCCATAACGTTAGGCCTTACCACCGCGAGAGATAACTTGTACAGTAGAATCGACTCAAGGGTTGATCAAATGATCGAGCGGGGACTGGTCGATGAGGTTAAATGGTTGCTCGACCGCGGCTACTCGCCGGAGCTGCCCGCGATGTCCGGCCTCGGATATAAGCAAATCGTTGCCTACCTTAAAGGAGAAACGAGTCTTGATGAAGCGATACAACGCACCAAGTATGAAACGCACCGCTTCGCACGCAGCCAATACGCATGGTTTCGTCCCAAAGACGCGCATATACATTGGTTCGATATCAATGAGGAACCGCTGGAATCAATCCGAGATCTCATTACACAATCTGCGAACGATATCGACAGCAGCAAACACTGATATAATCAGTTCTAAGAGCCAACCTTTGATGCTATACTAAAGTCACGAC
>CAZWOG010000132.1:0-3230 GCA_964635685.1 uncultured Dehalococcoidales bacterium
TCATCGTTGTCGTCCACGGGGGTATCGAATGTCACCATAGCAAAAGGGCAGCCTTTTAGAGCGCTTCTTATATCCGTGGTGTATTTCAGTCTGCCAGCGTTAATATTAGCTATCAGCAGTTCTTTCAACCCCGGCTCAAATATAGGCGGGATTCCACTGTTTAAGTCCTTCACCCTTTTTGAGTCTGGGTCAACACCGGTTACTTGGTAGCCCAGGTCAGCCAAACAGGCGGAGAACACCGAGCCGAGGTGCCAAACACCAATTATACAGACCTTACGATTTTCTAACATTACATGTTATCCCAGTACTAGGTGATCTCTATAAGCCGCTATATTACCAGTGTTGAAATAATCCTGAGAACAACACATGGAGTGGAATCATTATATTAAACTTCAACATTATACTGGTTTTCGTAATTATATACTTTAAGGCTCTGAAGTTGGACATTCTCCGCATCACACTTACCGGGTGTGGCTCCATGTGTTTAGCACTCCCGCTGGTATCATAATGGTCAATAGTAAGTAAAAACCCGTGTCTAAACTTTAGCCCTGCACCGAAGGCATCCATTGCAAATACTTCGCCTTCATCAATCACCTGGTGATTCTTAAATTCATAGCATCTGAAAGTTATCCTTTTTAATGCGTCACGAGTTAATAAGGTGCAACCTATTCCTCCAGTTTGTATGCCACAGGAGCGTCCTGGATAGCCGCTGGCGACAATATCATTATTCCCAATCTCCTTTAACATTATATTGATGACATTGGAATCGCAAGTCATATCGGCATCAATAAATAAAAGATGACTGGCTTCTGGTTTAGATAAAGTATATTGCCGTATTGCCTCTCTGCCACATGCCACGTTCCAAACCGAATGACGTGCATAATCTGGTTTAACCACCTCAAATAAAAGTACATCTCCTCTCACACCCCAGCGTTTTAAGAGTTCCTTTAATTCTTCGATGTAATCTTTCTGCTCAGTAGCAAAGATGAGTTCCGACGATGGGTAATTGTTTTGGATCTCCCTTTGATTCTCAAGGAACTTATCTATGGCAAACGCACCGGCTCGGCAGATTGGTCCACCAGCCCGACAGATTGGTGTACCTACTACAACATATCCATTCTCACCCATTGCGCCTCACTTAATCCATACACGGTGAATTTATTTATGAAGCCAGGACTTTTATCAATAATTGTACCTATCGTAAAAAAGTTTGCATCCATAACTCATTTTTGTGTAAAACTAGATATTCCTGGCACAATAGATATTCAAAATTATGGAACCATTATGAATAGACTTTAGCAAATCATCAGTATTATCTGGGGTTATCAATTCTCGCGTGTGCTTTTCATCATTCACCCTTGTTTTCGGCTGCAAGACATTCTCTATAATGTAAAGCTTGAAGCCATAGCTAAAAAGTCTCTCCAGAAATGCCGACGGCGAGCAATTGTTTCGCTCAAGGTGGCCAGTCCCGAATTCAGTAATTATCTTTATATGCGGGTTTTTACTTATAGTTTCAGCCATACCCTCCAAGACATGCATCTCCGCGCCCTCCGCATCTATCTTAACCAAGTCAACAGAGATGTTTTGCTCCCTGACAAATGCATCAACTGTAGTAACGTCTACCTCAACAGAATCGTAACTATCATCTCCTCCCAAGCTGTGCTCTCCAGGATCGCTAGCTAAGAATAACTTCTGCTTGCCACACTGATTTGAGACTGCCTTTTCCACCGGCATAACGTTATTAAACCCATTGGCCTCTATGTTCTTCTGAAGAAGAGAAAAAGTCTCGTGATAAGGCTCAAAAGCGAATACCCTACCATTCTCTCCCACTTCTCTGCTAGCAAGCAGAGAGAAATAGCCGATATTCGCACCTATGTCTAAGACAGTCATTCCCTCCTTTAGTATCTCACTGAACAACTTGGTGGTCTCTTCTTCATAGGAACCATTTACTTCCAGAAATTTGGCAATAGCTGACTTGCCTTCGGCATATATCTTCAATCCATTAATATTTAAGAGGATACTGCCTTCCGGACTGAGGGAGCGATAAACATAATTATATATTTTTGAAATAAACGGAAATTTCCAGTAGATACCCTTTCCCCAAAAAGGCTGGCTAAGTCTTTTAAGCAAAAATAAAAACAAATTACCCATTAACCCTCACTCCTGCCAGATTGAACAACTATTATCGAACTTACCTTACATCATATATCTAATATACTACTTCCTCAAGTACAGGCTTCGTACATGTTAAACATTCAAACGACCATAGGCGATTATATTGCTTTTAGCTATGCTCATTATTATAATACATTTATATCTGGGATTATATTGTCCATGAGGATTATCCTAATCATAAGAGAGAGTTGATAAATGAAAAGAGCATTGATAACAGGAATTACGGGTTTTGCCGGAAGCCATCTGGCGGAGTATTTGTTGAATAAAAAGATGGAGGTATACGGAACAGCTCGCTGGAGGAGCAAGCTTGATAATATCGAACATATTAAGAATAACATACATCTGCTTACCGCAGATATGAGAGACGGGCATTCACTTGAAGTAGTTCTGGATGAATCGAAACCTGATTACATATTTCACCTGGCTGCCCAATCATTTGTGCCTATGAGCTGGCGAGCGCCAGCGGATACGATGGAGACAAATTTAATTGGCACAGTCCATTTATTTGAAGCGGTGAGAAAGCTGAACATCAGCTCGCGAATTCAGGTTGCGGGTACTTCAGAAGAATATGGATTTGTTTATCCTGATGAAGTACCTATTACGGAGGAAAATCCACTGAGACCCCTATCTCCTTACGGAGTATCAAAGGTCGCTGCTGATAAGTTATCTTATCAGTACTATATGTCATACGGATTACACATCGTAGTGACCCGTGGCTTCAATCATACCGGCCCGAGAAGGGGAGATGTATTCGTAACATCTACTTTCGCTAAACAGATCGCGGAGATATAGAAAGGGAAAGATCCTGTAATCCATGTCGGTAATCTAGATGCGATGAGGGACTTTACCGACGTCAGGGATATGGTGAAGGGATATCTGCTGGCAATAGAGAAATGCAAACTGGGAGAGCCATACAATATATGCTCCGGAAAAGCGATAAAGATAAGAGAAGTACTAGATTTACTCTTATCAATGACCGATAAGAAAATAGAGGTGCGTCAAGACCCTTATCGCATGAGGCCTTCCGATGTTTAATTGCTACAAGGCGATTGCTC
>CAZWOG010000133.1:0-3205 GCA_964635685.1 uncultured Dehalococcoidales bacterium
GAGGTTACTTTCTTCCTGAGTTCCTGAGGAGACTGCGAAGTCTGTTTCGTGAGGAGGGCGGCCCCCAGCACTGTTTCCAGTACGAGTTCGCCGGCCGTTTCACGGGGCAGTCCTATGCGTACAGCTGCATCAATGAGACCCTCGATCATATAGAAGATATATGCCGGGCCGCTGCCGCTTACGGCGGTCGCCATATCTATATATCGCTCATCAGCTACATATATCTCTTCGCCCAGAGCGTCGAGGATAGTCTGTGACAGCTTCTTCTGTTTTGAAGTTACTTTCTCCGAGGCGGTCCATGCGGTTATGCCGACTCCGATTTGTGCCGGTGTATTTGGCATGGCTCTGACTATTTGTTGGTGGTCGAGGCCCCTGGCGATGGTATCGATCTTTGCTCCTGCAATAATGGAGAGTACCAATTGGCCTTTCTTGACTATTCCTTTGAGGTCGGGTAAGAGGCCGGACAAGTTCTGTGGTTTCACGGCAAGAACCACGAGGTCCGCATCTTTAAGCGCCGATGCGTAATTCTTGCCAGGTTTAATGTTGTAAGCTTTCTTGAGGATTTCCAGGCGGGAGGTATCGATATCGCATACGCTGATGTCTTGAGGGTAAAGCGATCCTTTGGCCAGGATGCCGCGGATCATCGCTTCCCCCATGGCGCCTCCGCCTATAATCGTTATTTTCACGCGGCCTCCGCGAGAGCTTCTACCATCAATTCTTTAACCTTCTCCGGGGATTTGCCTTTTAACGATATCTGTTTCTTGCATTTGACATCGCCGAATCTTATCTCTTCAGATGTGGTTTTGATAGTTCCCGATAAGAGGATTACCACATCATCTTCCTCAACCTTCTTTAATCTTTTCAGGTGTTTATTGACGGCTTCAATTACTTCGTTAAGCTTTGTTTTACTTAATGATATGGTAATAAAAGTAGCCAATCCGCCGCCAAGGAAGGCTGCGCCTAGACGCTGTGTTTTGACAGATACTTCACCTATACTCTCCAGGTCCCATATAAATGTTTCGGGAGAGGTTACACGTCCCAGCTGCAACAAGAGATTCCTTTGCGATGTATCCATTCTTAAGTCCCCCTTTCAAATTGAGCCATTGATTTATCGGCGTTCACCAAATATGACACGGCCCAGCCGTACCATTGTGGCTCCCTCCTCTACAGCGATTTCAAAGTCGTTGCTCATTCCCATTGAGAGGTGTTCCATTTCAAAAGAGTCGCGCAGTTTGCGCAGTTCCTTGAATACAGGGCGCACTTCCTCCGGTGTATCGACCATTGGGGCAACAGTCATAAGCCCCTTGATCGACAGATTCGGCAGCTTGGAAATCTCCGCTACTGCCTCATGCAATTCATCCCTTTGAAAACCTCCCTTTGTCCTCTCCCCGGCCACATTGACTTGCAGCAGGACGGGAATAACTCTTTCCGCCTGCGTGCTTATCGATTGCGCCAATCTTATCGAGTCAATACTATGAATTATATCAAAAATTTTCAAAGCTGTCTGGACTTTGTTGCGTTGCAGGTGGCCGATCATATGCCAAGTAGGGCATAACCCGGAGCCAGGCAATCGTACAATCTTGCGTTGAGCCTCCTGTACGCGGTTTTCCCCGAAGTGCTCGATGCCGGCCTCAACAGCTCGTTTTATAGCTGACTCATCTACATATTTAGTTACCGCGATTATCGTGACCTCATCGGGAGACCGGTCCACGCTCAATGCCGCGTGAGCGATACGTTCTCTTACCTCTTTTATGTTCCGGGCAATATCCATGTCAGCAGACTCCACATCTGTGGCACTCGGTAGCAATGGGGCAGGGAGGAGTCACTTTATCACAACCCGCCCTGGCGAACTCCGTCTCCAGATAATCGTTTTTAACACCGGAATCGATGTAATTCCATGGTAGACGTTCGTTTAACGGTATCTCCCTGCCGGTGTAATAATCGGCATCAAGAGCGCACTCTGTTAAGGCTTGGCGCCACGTGGAAAGAGTCCTATCCTCTGCTACTTTGGTCAGCACAGGGGCCAGCCTACTATCACCGCGTGAGAGCACGCCCTGGACGGCAGCCCATGAGATACTCTCCGACCTGACCTCTATACCTCTCTTCTCAAGCCGTCGTTTTAGATACGAAAGACGCTGGCGCAGTATTTTCTGGCTGGCCATGGGGAGCCACTGGAAAGGCGTCCCCGCTTTTGGCACGAATGGCTCAATTGTTAGAATGAGATGGCATCCTGAACGCCTGCGCTTCGTCAATTCCTTGATTTCGAACGCCAATTCGATGATTTCCTCTACGTCATCCTCCGTCTCCGTAGGCATTCCGATCATGAAATACAGCTTCAATTGACGAAAACCTATATCGGTGATTTTATTCGCAGCTGACATTATATCTGCTCTGTTCACGCCCTTGTTTATTGTACGGCGTAGCCTTTCAGAGCCTACTTCCGGTGCGAGTGTCAGGTTCTCGGTTCCGCTTTCCTTTAACGCTTGCAGTACTATAGTCGATATCGGCTTCACGCGGAGCGAGCTGACAGAGATGCCGGCACCCATCTTGCGCAGCTGCGATACCATCTCATCGATCTGGGGGTGGTCTGAAATACAGGCTCCGAGAAGGCCGATCTTATTGGTGAACTCAAGTCCCTGTTTACACTGGTTCAGCAGGTTAGCTGCAGAGCGGAAGCGGAACGGTCTGAACAGGTAGCCGGCGAGGCAGAAACGGCAGCCCCATGGGCAGCCACGTGCAATCTCGATAAGATACATATTACTGAATTCGGTGTTTGGGGTGAGGATACTAGAAGTTGTAGCGAAATCATCTATATTGTGTGACCATTGCCTGGCTACCGTATTGCCGCTGTAGAATTGCGGTACATACATCCCATGAAGTTTGGATAGCTCTTTAAGTAATGCGTCTCGTTTATCTCCAGCCATTTTGGTAATGACATCAATTAATGCGGGCAGAATAACTTCGCCTTCTCCGATGGCAAACACGTCGAAAAAAGAAGCCAGCGGCTCAGGGTTTGCCGTGATGCAAGGTCCTCCTGCTATTATTATCGGATGTGAAGGACCCCGCCTAGTTGATTGTAGCGGTATGGAGCTGGAAGCCAGTATCTCCACTGCATTGAAGTAATCCAGTTCATTGGAGATGGAGAACGCAAGTATCGTAAAATCATCCAAAGGTCGTCCTGATTCGATGCTCCTGCCCTTTCCAT
>CAZWOG010000134.1:0-3149 GCA_964635685.1 uncultured Dehalococcoidales bacterium
ACTTTCACAGAAGGTGGTTCAATTACTGGAAATCTTCAAACGCCTATTACTTATTCAAATATGGTTGGAACAAAACCATCAATATGGATAAACTTTTTTACCGCTGATTTAGCGGGAGACTATGTTTTACTTCAAGATGGTTCTGATAACACCATTGCCGGTTTTTTAATGCGGCACCAATTCGCCAGTTGGCATTTTTATGTTTGGGGGAATGGTGCGCTTAAAAGTGGAGTGCTTCCTAGTTTCAGCCAAAATACTTGGTATAGAATCGTTCTATCGTAGCGGGATCCTTGCACGTGATCCCTACATGGGCAAAATTGGTGAAACCCATTTACGGTCGCTCCTTTATATCCATATTGTCTTGACTAGCTTCCTCTCAATGTTGAGGCTGGCTCTGGACATAGTGTTAGCGTTGCTCGGCAAGCAGCATGTCAATGATCCTGCGCGCAAAAAGGTGACAGTGCCCCCCGCTGCGCGCCGTCACCAGGTCGCCGTCCACAACTACATCTTGGTCCGTGTAGATGGCGCCCATGTTCTTGGCGTCACCTAAGAGGTTATTATGGACGACGATTTTTCGTCCGCGCACTAATTCGGGTGCGGGGGCAATCAGCCACAAGCCATGACAAATAATGCCTTTGACAATGCTCCGTTCGGCGAACGCTCGTTTGAGGAATTCTACTGCCGGCGGGAGTTTGCTGATGTCGTCTGTATAGCGGAGCCGGTCGGCAACCATCCCAGCGGGCACGATGATAGCGGCGTAGCTCGTTAATTCATCATCATCCATGCCCTCAAAGCTCTCGTGGCATTCAAAGGGAATGTGATACTCGTGCCCTTTGAACGTCAGCGACGGTTGGCCCCACAACCGTGTAACGAAGTGTACTTCGGCACCTTCTTCCGGAAACCGACGCTGGTAGTACCAAATCTCGGGTTCATAGTAATCTCCCTCCATCAGAATGCCGATCTTCTTACCTTGGAGTCTCACATCTCCCTCCATTCTCTGTCTATTTTTGGAATTGAGATCCCAGACAGCATTCAAATGATCCGGCCTGTGATCGAGAATAACTTCTGCTGTCCGAACGCTCCCTGAATGCCCTGCATGTGAATAGCTAGCGCGCCCGATTCACGATGTGGTAGCTCCAAACTGGCCTTTGTGAATTTGTTGTCCAGCAACAATGTGACCGCCTCGTCATGACCGCGCGCTGATGCCCAAAGAAGAGGTGTCCAGCCGGAGAGATCATGGGTATTTGGGTTACTACCGCCGCGAAGCCAGGCGTCGAGTCTTGGGATGTCTCCCTTCCTGGATGCCTCGATGGCATCATCGATACTTGGGTGCGATTGAACGCCGTTCATTGTTCGAGCTCCTGATGCTGTGAAAATGATCGCCTACCAACCATAGCGTCTCAGGCCGTTGTCCAGCATATTCACGAACTGCTCGCCGAATTCATGGGAACACTGGAGGGATCGGGCCGTGATGAACGGGTAGTCGACAATGACGGAGGTCTGCTTTCCGAAGTTTCCGTGGTACATGCCGTCGGGCCCGACAGCGTCGCGGAGAATGTACTCGAGCACGTAAGGTGGGGGACCCATGTTGAAGTCCGTGCCCATGAACCCGGTGCCGTCATGGTAATCGTACTCAATGCAATGCCCGGTGACGTGTTTGCCGCGCAGGATGCACGTGCGCTCGTTGAAGTCCCGGGCGAAGACGAGTGTTGCCACGCCGTAACAGATGGCCGCGATCGGCTTGTCGGCACGATAGAAACCCAGCAAGTTCGCCCGCCTGCGGGCCTTGTGGCGCGTGCGGGCTCACCTGGCCGAGGGAATCGCCCGGGCTGGTTCGATGAACCGCCTCGTTACGCGCCGCCTGCGGGATATCCCCGGCCACGAGCCGCTGCCCGAGCCGCTCATTACCGGGACGGACCTGATCAAAATGGGCATGAGTCCCGGACCGGCGCTGGGCAAAGCGCTCCGCGAGGCGTACGACGCCCAGTTGAACCTCGAAGTCCGCACCCGCCGCGAGGCCCTGGCGCGGGCGCAGAAGAAAATCGACCGCGGAATCCATTGACGAATCCACGCCTTGGCCGGCTAATCCGCGGCGGTCGACTCGCCCTCGTGCTTTGCCGCGGGCTTTTCCTCACCGGCTGGGGCGGGCGCTTCGGCGGGCTCTCCCGCCGGTTCGGGGCCGAAATCTTCCCGCGGCTCATCGACCGGGTATACGTCGTCGAGGTCCGTCGCGTCGATCCGCCGGCGGAGCAGGAAGTAGATGACCGTCTTGGCGCTGGCGCAGAACGACAGCAGGAACGCCAGCACGGTCACTGCCACCAGCATCGTCCAGAACCAGATAAACCAGGCGCCGATGGACTCGGGCGTGCTCATGGCCTCGCTTGGCGCGCAGGACATCAGGCTGTCGAACGTGGGCGCCGGCCAGAGCACGTCGAGCTTGTCAGCCAGAGGGGAGACGGTCTGTCCGCCGCCGACCACGCCGGCGCCGACGAACCAATGAGTCGTCGCCAGGGCCAGAAACGCGCAGAACCGCACGAACATGTAGCAGATCACGCCGTAGAACGCGGCCACCAGGCCGTAGAACGCGGCCCGCCAAGGCCGGCCGTAAACGTAGGAATAGCTCCGCCCGATCGCGTCGAAGCTGTCGGAGCTTTCGACGGCTATGGTCGGGTACATCAGGGCTTCTCCGCCGCCGAGGCCCACCAGCAGGAAGGCGATCAGCAGCCCGGCGCCAAGCGCCAGCGGCAGCAGTATGCCCATGGCGATTCCGCCGCCCCAGCTTCCCAGCAGGAATCCGCCGGCAATAATGAACATGCCAATGACCAGGACGATGGCCAGTGGAATCAGCGGGGCGAAGTAGAAGCTCAGGAACTTGCCGGCGCTGAACCGCAGCGCCTGGCCTATGGAAATCTTCTGCTCGCGCCCGAAGTGAAGTGCCGCAATGCGATGGATGGCCCCGCCCAGCAGCGCCCAGACGGCCAGCGCCACCGCCAGCATAAGAATCGCCAGCACCCAGTGCCGCGCGATCAGCCAGCACAGGCCGTTGAGCATCATCAGGCCCCAGACCAGCAAGCCAGGCACATCATCAGCCGGCACGGGGCTGACAGTTGCGGGAAGGCCGCTTACGTCCGGCTCGGGCGGGAGCATCT
>CAZWOG010000135.1:0-3147 GCA_964635685.1 uncultured Dehalococcoidales bacterium
ATAAGGCATCCCAGAACCGTCACCAGCCACTATCTTCTCAGCCCTTTGCTCCGCTGTGCTGGATGCGATACACCAATGATAGGAACCTCTGCCAAGTCAGGACAGTTCTCATACTACAGATGCAGTAATGCTCTACGTCATAGCCCAGAATCATGTCGAAGCGGCTGGCTCCCCAAGGGTAAAATAGAGGATTTCGTCATTGATAGGCTGAAACAAAAAGTACTGACCGATGAGAACTTGGCCGCCTTGGTGAAGACAATCAACGAAGAGATAAAGCTTCTTGCTGGCCGAAGGCATGAGCGTATAGAAGAAATCGACAAGCAGCTAGACTCAGTCAACCGGAAGCTATTAAAATACTACACGGCTTTTGAGAATGAAACCATGAGCGATGAGGATGCTGCACCCAGGATTAAAGAGCTCCGCGGCGAGCAAACAAATCTCCAAGCGACAAAAGAGGGAGCTCTCGCAGACCTGCAAGACACAGAGCCTGAGGAATTGAATGCCAAGCAAGTGATGGAGTATGCGGAAGACTTTAAATCCCTGCTGTCAAAAGGGACTTTGATGGATCAGAAAACCTTTCTGAGGTCTTTTGTTAAGAGAATCGACTTCAAGCCAGGACAGGTGGCTATTAGCTATACCATACCTATGCCAATGGAGAACAACGTCAGCTCTGAGCGTGAAGTTCTATCTATTGGATATAGTGGTGAGCCGCCAGGGAGTCGAACCCTGAACCTACTGATTAAGAGTCAGTTGCTCTGCCGGTTGAGCTAGCGGCCCATATTTTTGAAGTCAAAGCATGGGGGACATCCCGCTGCTTTTCACTGAGATGCTATTTTATAACACATCAGGATAGTTGAGCAAGTATTACAACTGCCTTTAATACGATTAAGGAAATATCGACCTGTCCCCAGGTCACGCCTTCTACACTTCTTTACGCGTCAGAAGCGAGTTTTCCGCCTATAGCCCAGTTCTCTTTGGCCACATCTTCAAATACAATTGTCGTAGCCTCGGGAGTCGTTTTAGCTATCGTAACTATCGCCTCAGTTATAGCCTTGGCCAGCTCCGCCTTCTGAGCCCGGGTCCTGCCGGGCCACATCTCAACTCTAACGATAGGCATATATAAAACCTCCTCTTGCTAACATCGCTTTAGCGTAGTATATTACACTCATCCTACGGGAGAACAGCATGAAAGCCTGGGACAAGCTGAAACTCAAATTCAAGAAGGCCACGGGCCAGAACATATTCCTCTGCGACAACTGTAAATGGGACTGGCGCAGCACGTGCCACCGCCCCGAGCGTCCCAATGCAGTCAAGTGCTCCGATTACGAGAAACGCGGTACGTGATCACAATCCTTCGCTTAACCTCAGTGACAAAAATTCTGGCAACCCGCACCTGCGCATCTTATCCTGCACAGCCGCGATATCATACGATATGCGATAACTGTAAATCACCCGCTCGGCCTCGTCGTAAACGGCATAGCTGGCACGGGGATTACCATCGCGGGGCTGGCCCACGCTGCCAGGGTTCACTATCAAGCGTTCACCACCCAGCTGCAGAATCGACAGCAGTGGAGACTTCAGGCAGAGACCTTCGGAATCCATAAAGACAGCCGGTACATGGGTATGCCCAACAAGGCAGTGCATGGTGCCAAAATTCTGGAAATTACTCGCCGCGCTTACAACGGAGAAGATATATTCATATAGAGGATCCCGCGGGCTGCCGTGCGCAATGGTGAACTCGCCTCTGACCACCTTCGCAGGCAAACTTCCTAAATACTCGACATCATCCGCGTTTAACTGATGTCCCGTCCATTTGCAGGCGGCTGCCGCATCAGGGTTGAAGTCTGCTATATCTATCTTGCCAACGGCGGCCCAGTCATGGTTACCGGCGACGCAGATGTGGGGATACTGTCTGAGGAGAGCTAAACATGCCGAGGGCTCAGGTCCATAGCCTACAATATCGCCGAGGCACCAGAGCTCATCCACACCACCCTTGCCGTCGATGTCCTGCAACACCGACTGAAAGGCATCAAGGTTGCCATGTATATCCGCGAGGATTGCGTAACGCATATTGCACCGCAATTACTATAACAAGTTTCACTAACGTTCGCTAGATAACGATATGGAAAGCGGGTATAATCTTGATATGAAAGTCTCCAAATTGGGCGAGTTCGGGCTCATCGAGCTGATTGCCAAGACGGTCGGGAGGACGGGTGGTGATACAGTGATCATCGGCATCGGCGATGACGCCGCATGCTGGCGCGCCGAGGGCCTGCAGCTGGCCACCACCGACACCCTTATTGAGGATATACACTTCGACCTTAAAAATATCACCTGGCGCGAGCTGGGCTGGAAATCGATGGCGGTGAACCTGAGCGATATTGCTGCCATGGGCGGGCGGCCTCTATATGCACTGGTATCGCTGGGCATACCGATAGATACCGAAGCAGAAAGCGTTGTCGATCTGTACAAAGGCATGATAGAGCTGGCGAAGAAGTTCGAGGTGCGGATCATCGGCGGAGATACGGTTGCCGCGCCGGTCACAGCGATTACTTTAACGATTATCGGAGAGGCCGAGGATGAGGACAAGATTCTCAAACGTTCCGCAGCCAAGCCCGGCGATTTGGTTGCAGTAACCGGCAACTTCGGGGCTTCCGCGGCGGGCCTGGCCATGATGCAGAGGCGGCTCTCTCTCGACAAGAAAACCGAGACGACGCTACGGGAGGCGCACTTCAAGCCCAGCCCACGCATCAACGAGGGACAGATACTCGCAAAAAACGCTGTCAAAGCCGCAATTGATGTGAGTGATGGCCTTTTAGGCGATCTGGAAAAGATGTGCCTCGCCAGCGGCGTTGGCGCAAAGCTATACAGCGACCGTATTCCAATCCATCCCGCCGTTCTAAAATCGTTCGGCAATGAAGCCATCAGGCTGGCATTGACCGGCGGCGAGGATTATGAGCTGATATTCACCGCCCCGCAGAAAATCATAAATATCATAAAACGGGATTTGACTTGCCCGGTAGCGGTTATCGGCGAGATATTCAAAGGTAAAAGCGTTACAGTACTTGATGAAGACGGGAACGAATTTTCGTGGAGTTCCGCCGGCTGGGACCACTTCGCAAAGAGGAAGCGGGCATGAAACTCACC
>CAZWOG010000136.1:0-1202 GCA_964635685.1 uncultured Dehalococcoidales bacterium
ATAGCCGATCTAGTTGATGCCAAGCTTATGGTAGATATGGCACACATCGCGGGAGTAGTTGCAGCCGGCATGCATCCATCACCAGTGCCGTACTCGACAATAGTCACGTCAACTACCCACAAAACACTCCGAGGCCCGCGCGGTGGTTTCATATTATGCAAGCAGGAGCTTGCGTCCAAAATAGACTCAGCTGTATTTCCCGGCATGCAGGGTGGACCGCTCATGCATATCATAGCAGCTAAAGCAGTGTGTTTCGGCGAGGCGTTAAAACCCGAATTCATTGAATATCAAAAGGCCATTGTAGAGAATGCCAAGGCGATGGCAGACGAATTCAAGAAAGGCGGGCTGAGGCTCGTCTCAGGCGGAACGGACAACCACCTCATGCTTGTAGACCTTACCCCGATCAGCATTACCGGTAAGGAGGCAGAGGAAGCACTCGATTCTGTCAGGATAACCGTTAACCGCAATGCCATCCCCTTCGATACCAAACCTCCCAGGGTTGCAAGCGGCATAAGGATCGGCACACCAGCAGTGACTAGCCGCGGGCTTAATACATCCGAGGTAAGAAAAGTAGCTAAACTTATCATAAGGGTGTTGACCAACATCGGGAATGAGAACGTCTATAAAGAAGTGCGCGATACTGTAGATGATATTACGAGCCGATTCCCGGTGCCTGGGCTCAGTTAGTTGTGGCTATAATATTTTCATGCTATAATCCAATGCATTAAGGCTAGAAATCTGGAGGTAATTGTATTGCACGACTACGAACTCGTGGTGATCGTCAATCCATCAGTTGCTGATGACGATGTCCCTACAACATTAGAAAAGCTAAAAACTTTCATAACTGATCGTGGCGGCGCCATTGCCGAAGTTAATCAATGGGGACGTAAGAAACTGGCATACACTATTAAAAAGTGCACCGAGGGGAATTACGCCCTCATTAAATTTAATCTGGATCCCAAACTGGCAACTGAACTGGTGGCAAGCCTGAAATTATCGGACGACATCATTCGTCATATCCTAGTTCTATTGAACGCCTAACGGAAGGAGCAAATCATGGCAAGCCTTAATAAGGTTATGATCATCGGCAACCTCGGCACCGACCCCGAGATGCGATTTACCCCCAGTGGACATCCCGTAACATCTTTCCGGATAGCGAGTTCGCGAACGTTCACAACCCCCGAAGGTGAGAGAAAGCAGGA
>CAZWOG010000136.1:1302-3140 GCA_964635685.1 uncultured Dehalococcoidales bacterium
TCCGGATAGCGAGTTCGCGAACGTTCACAACCCCCGAAGGTGAGAGAAAGCAGGAGACAGAGTGGTTTACTGTTGTAGCTTGGAGTAAGCTTGCTGAGCTATGCAACCAGTTTCTCACTAAGGGCCGTATGGCATACGTTGAGGGCAGACTTAAAACCAGATCTTGGGAGGACAAAGAAGGAATTAAGCGGTTCAGTACCGAGATAATAGCTAACCAAGTCATATTTCTCGATCGTTCCGGATCAGCACCGCTTCCGGAGGAAGCTGCAGAGGGTGGGGAGGAAATCCCGCCAGAAGAACTACCGTTTTAAATAATTTAGAGAGGAATAAGAGATGCCGGGAAGGAAGCCGACTCGACCATCATCAAAAACTAAGGGAAGGGACGTAAGGGGCAAGTCCCGCAAATTCGTACCCAAGCGCAGGGTCTGTACCTTCTGCGCTAATCATATTGATGTTATAGATTACAAGGATGTACCAATGCTTCAGCGCTATATATCAGACCGAGGCAAGATAGAACCTAGGCGCCGCACAGGCACATGCGCTAAACATCAGCGTACATTAGCGGAAGCAATAAAGCGAGCACGGCACATTGCACTGCTACCATTCACACCTGAACATGTTCGCGATTCGGGTAGAGTGGGCATACGGGATTAGAGAATTCCGCGGTACTTTATTGCTCCTTGACGAGCTTCAAGGTCACCTTGACCGTTCTCAATAAGTCCTTGTAGGAATTGTAAGACGATGGCAAAAAAGGGAAGAGATCAGCAAAAGCAGGTTGCCTCCAAGCATGTAACCAAGCGCCGTTTAGCACGCTGGCAGCAGGAGAAGCGCCGACAGCGAATCACATTTTTATCCGGGATCGTTATAATTGTAACAGTTCTCGGGATCATCGTTGGCGGTGTTGCCGCTACCCGCTCCAGCGACTGGCTCAGTAAAGTACAGGCAGACTCCGATACCATTGTCCTGAAAAAAGCAGACTACCTCGAATCACTAAAGCTGATACGTAACAGTCTAAATACATCTACTTCCAATGTAAACGAACAGCCCCTGCTATTCATTGAAAACAACATATTGATAGAAGAGGGCGCAAAAGCAGCCCGTCTCACCATATCCGAAACCGAAGTTACTGATACCATACGTGCTATGTTTGAAACTGACAACCAGTCCATTTCTGATACAGAATTCCAAGAACTATACCAAAATATGCTTGATAGCCTAGGAGTCTCCGATAGCTCTTACCGTAACGCAATTACGGATTCGTTACTTAATCAAGAATTGTTCCAATACTACACAGATCAGATACCAGAATCAGGCGAACAGGTGGCGGTAGAAACTATTATTGTATTCAATATAAGCGATGCGAACGAAGTAACCCAGAAATGGCGTGGTGGAGAAACCTTTGAAACGCTATCCGAGCAGTATGGCAACTTTAGCGATTCTGGATGGCTGATTAAAGGCACAATGGAGCAGGAATTCGATAACGTTGCTTTTACTATAGATATTGGTAATATAAGCGACCCTATTCCCTCAGGGACAGGATACTACATCATCAAAGTCTTGGATCGAAAAGATGGACCTATCGAAGAGGAGATGCGCCAGCAGGCTGGCATTACTGATTACAACGAATGGCTCTCACAAGAGTATACAGCCAAAGTAGAGCGCAATCCCAAACTCGATCTAACAGAAACATATACCTGGGCTCTTAGACAGTTGGAATAACGGAGGATACTGAGGTTGGGTAAAAAGGGTGTAATCGGTATCGGTATCCTTGGATACGGGGTCATAGGCAGCGGCGTGACCAAAATACTCCTAGAGAAGGCTAAGGCGCTTTCATCACA
>CAZWOG010000137.1:0-3117 GCA_964635685.1 uncultured Dehalococcoidales bacterium
GCACAACTGAGCTTCTGCGGCATCTGGCTAAAATACCGGGCGTATATGTGCCGGCTTTTTACGATTTGTCATATAACAGCGATAATACTGTATTGAGTTGCACGCCAAAATTCGCCGGTATTCCGTCGAAAGTAATACGCAGGATGATTGCCGAGCTGACGCCTGTTGTGACCAGTCCTATTATTCCTTACATAGCCACGGTTCACGACCGTGCCATGATAGAGACGCAGCGCGGCTGCACCAGAGGCTGCCGCTTCTGCCACGCGGGTATCATATACCGCCCTGTTCGTGAACGCGCGTGCGATGAAATTCTGCAGGCAACGGCTGAACTGCTTAAGAACACGGGTTATAGCGAACTGTCTCTGCTATCATTGAGCACCAGTGATTACTCCGATATAGAGAGGCTGATAAAGGCCATTAATCTCAAGTTCCGGGATGATAATTTAAAGATATCCCTGCCCAGCCTGCGCCTGGACAGCTTTTCCGTGGCGCTGATGGATGCCATCACCGCCGGGAAGAAGACAGGCCTGACGTTTGCGCCTGAGGCCGGGAGCGAGCGTCTCAGGCGGGTTATCAATAAAAGCCTGCCCGATGATGTCATAATCAAAACTTTAGCGACTGCCTGTGAGCATGGCTGGAATGCCGTCAAGCTTTATTTCATGCTCGGTTTGCCGACAGAGACCGAGGAGGATATTGAATGTATAGTCCGGCTGATGCGGCAGGCTAAAGCATACATTGCTAAGGAGTGCGGCAGGGGATTGAATATCAAAATCAGCGCCTCGGCCTTTGTGCCCAAGCCGCATACGCCGTTTCAGTGGACAGGACAAATAAGTCAGGAAGATTTGAACGACAGGGTGGATATACTGCGCCGCGGATTAAAGAAATCCGGGATGCGCCTTACATGGCAGGACCCCAGGGTCAGCCACCTGGAAGCAGTCCTATCAAGGGGCGACCGCCGCTTGGCACAAGTTGTATATCGGGCATGGAAGCTCGGTGCCAGATTTGATGCCTGGAGCGAGCTGTTCAAATATGATATCTGGATGCAGGCCTTTGAAGATTGCTCCATAGACCCCTCGTTGTATGCCAACCGCCAGCGCCAGCTCGACGAGGTCCTCCCCTGGGATTATATTGACACCGGAGTAAGCCCCGAGTACCTGAAGCAGGAGTATGTCAACAGCACAAAAGAAACAGCGACCGAAGACTGTCGCTTCGGTCGCTGTAATTCTTGCGGTCTAGAGCGCCTGCACCCCAAGTGCAGCTTATTGCTCTAAATTAAAACTCTTCTTCCTCCTCACCATAGAGCTCCTCAGCAGGAATCTCTTCCCCTTTGCCCCTCTTTGGAAGGGCAATGAGCAGTATGATTGCGAGGACTACTATGAAGGCTCCGCCGCCGATAAGGGCCCAGTACCACCACACCCAGCCTTCACCAGTAGAGCTAAGAACAGCCCAGTCACTTAGATCACTGGTCTTGCCGCAGATCGTGTCGTCGGTGATCGTTATATCACTTGCTACATTCCAAGTGCCGTCTGCCCAGTAGCCGATCGTAAGATCTCCTTCATCACCTAGACTTAGGTCATAAGCCGATAGCTGAACGCATATTGTTGCTTCCGCACCCAGCGCGCCACTTGGTGTTACAGAGAAGCAGGTGCTTCCTACTACGAATGCATCAGTATCAGCATGCGTGCAGGTGCCACCTGTAATTGTAACTGCTGTATCGCTGTCGAACGCGCCAGCCGGGAAGGTAATCTCAATCTTCCCGTCGGTTGTTGCAACTGTTCCGCCTGATGTCCCTACCGTGCCGCTGCCAGTTGAGCCACCGGGTGTAGCCGTAGGCGTTGGCGTAGGTGTAGCTGTTGGTGTAGCTGTGGCGTTAGCAGTAGCGGTAGGAGTAGGACTTGCGTTAGCAGTAGCAGTAGGAGTAGGAGTGGCCGGAACAGTTATTGTAAGTCCCACAGAAACTGTCTGTGAGGGAAGTCCGGTAGCAGCTATTGTTATTGTATCACTATCGGTAGAAACGTTAAGACCGCTTATGTTTACAGAACAAGTTAACGTGCCGGCATTAGTTCCGCTCGTCGGGGTCACGGTGAGCCATGACTTTGTATTGGTCACAGCCCAGCTAAGTGTCTGTTGACCGCCATTTGTAATGTAAACGGACTGATTTGCCGGATTGCTGCCGTTAACCTCAGCGGTGAATGTCAGGGTTGCCGGTGTCCGCACAAGGGAAGCCGGCGTGCCAGATACAGTAGGAATCTGGACTCCTGAGCCAGGAGTATTATCAGGATTTCCTGCCATATCAGTTAAGTCAGCGGTAGGATTTACCATCTCACCGCCGTCCAGGTTCTCAAGGGTACCAAGTATTACAGTAAGCTCGGTGTATGCAGGAACATTCCAGATCACGTTCAGTTCAGGAGCTGTACCGTAATCAGCTACACCAGGAGCGGTGGTATCGAGCACTGTATTTACGCAAGGCGCGACGCCTGGACAAGAAGCAGAATCTACTTTGGTGGGATCCATAGCTTCGCTGAAGTAGAATGTAAGCTGGTCTCCCCTGTTCATGATGGCATTGCTATCAATATCCTGCCAGATGATGCTGGTAAGAAATGGTGGGGTTTTATCTGGAGGCAGCGGAATGGCCGGACCAGCACCGGTGGTTCCATCAGGGTTACCTTTAGCATCTGTTACAGCTACCAAAGGATTAACTGACTGTCCGCCGAGAACTATACTGCAGTCAGTACCAAGTGTGACCTGCAACTGGCATTGAGACCCTGCAATGATAGGGATCCAGGCAGATGCAAGACCGTTGATAACGGTGCCATAATCAGCAGACCCGGGGGCCGAGCTATCGAGCCAGGCATTAACGTTAGCAGTAAGTATATTACTCATCTGCTCGTTGAAGTTGAAGAATAGATAGTCTAAGCCATCTATAATGCCGTTTGGATTTGGAACCCCTGGAGCGCCACCGTCAAGCCAGCTGATACTGAGTAGTTTAGGCTGGATCTCGTCGGGGGCATAGGGGATCCTCGGGGAGGCGGTATCATCGATATTGCCAGCCATATCTTTAACCGCATTTGAAGGGTTTACCAACTGCCCGCTTAGCTGGGCGGTGCAGTCAGTTCC
>CAZWOG010000138.1:0-3112 GCA_964635685.1 uncultured Dehalococcoidales bacterium
CCGTGCTGATCGGAGCCGGAGACCATGAGCACATCGTTGCCCTTCAATCGATGATAGCGTGCAAAAACGTCCGCCGGCAGGTACGCCCCGGCGATATGTCCAAGGTGCAGAGGCCCATTGGCATAGGGCCAGGCCACACCGATAAATATCTTCTCTCTCATATTACGTATATCTTACATCCTAACGATGCTTAAATTCTTCAAAACCAGGTGCTATTTAAGTTTGAGCCACATCTGGTAAACCGCCTTCTTCGACAGGCCGGAAGCCTTAGCCACATGGGCTACCGCATCCCTGGCCGAGACGCCGTCCTTGCGCAATCGGCGCAGCTTTTCCTCAACCGACGCAGCGTTCACCTCATCCTTCATCTTGCCCTCGATGACCAGTGTGAACTCGCCGCGTATCTCATCAAAATACGTGATGGCCCCGCTGACGCTGCCGCGGTAAACCTCCTCGTAAAGTTTGGTCATCTCACGGCACACGGCGATGCGGCGGTCCCCCATGACAGCCAGTATGTCCTTCAGCGCAGACTTCAGCCGGTGCGGCGCCTCAAACACCACCATCGTCCGCGGCTCATCCACGACGCGTTCGAGGAACTTCACCCGCTGCGCCTTCAGACGCGGCAGATAGCCCAGGTAGGTGAACTCGTGTGTCGGCAAGCCAGAAACGACCAAGGCGGTCACTATAATTGAAGGCCCTGGTATTGGTACCACCTCGACACCGTTATCGATGGCCGCCATTATCAGTTCGTAGCCCGGATCGCTCATGCCCGGCATGCCCGCATCCGACACAAGGGCTACATCTATGGTTTCGAGTTGCTTGAGCAGATAAGGCAGCTTCGAGCGTTTAGTTTGTTCATTGTAGCTTATCATCTTTTTATCGATGCCACACATCGAAAGCAGCCGTGCGGTGCGGCGCGTGTCCTCGGCGGCAATCAGCCCGACATCGTTCATCGTTCTCATGGCGCGCAGGGTGATATCCCCTTTATTTCCTATCGGCGTGGCGACAACATATAAAGTCTGCATAGCGGAAGTATTATATCGTATCGGTTAGTGAAACGTCCATTTAACGTTGACTTTATCAACCTCATTCTGATATTATTTTCAAATATCATTTGACCCCGTGCATAGGAGACAACAGATGCCGACCCCGCAGTTCAAAGAACTGAGACATACTTACGGTTTCGATGAAGTAGCTCTGGTTCCCGGTGATGCCACCGTTAACCCTGATCAGGTGAACATAGATCTCAAAATCGGACATTTCACATTCCCTGTCCCGATACTTGCCTCTGCGATGGATGCGGTGGTGGACCCCAAGTTCGCCATAGCCATGCATAAGCTTGGTGGACTGGCTGTATTGAACCTCGAAGGCGTTCAGACACGATACGAAGACGCCGCATCGATCCTTGAAGAGATAGCCTCCATGCCGCCCGACAAAGTAACCCCATTCATGCAGAAGGTTTACTCCGAACCGATAAAAGAGGAGCTCATCGGGCAGCGCATCAGGGAAATAAAGAAGGCCAAAGCGGTGTGCGCCGCCTCGGTCACGCCGGCCAATACCAAGAAGTTCGCCCCGATCTGCGCCGAGGCCGGAATCGATATTTTTGTAGTACAGTCCACCGTAACCACCGCCCGCCACATCTCTAAAAGCTACAAGGGGCTCAGCTTCTCCGATCTATATAAAGTCATGCCGGCCCCGATCATCGTTGGCAATTGCGTCAGTTATAACTCTACGCTTGAGTTGATGCAGCAGGGCGTCTCTGGCATACTCGTTGGAGTGGGCCCTGGCGCGGCGTGCACTACCAGGGAGGTGACCGGCGTCGGCGTGCCTCAGATCACAGCTACGCTCGATTGCGCCGCTGCAAGGGAACGACACCTCAAGGATACAGGCAAGTACGTTGTGCTCATCACCGACGGCGGATTCCGCACCAGCGGCGATATCTGTAAGGCCATAGCTGCCGGCGCCGATGCAGTGATGCTGGGCTCAATCTTCGCACAGGCCAAAGAAGCCCCCGGCCGCGGCTATCACTGGGGCATGGCCACCCCGCACGCCGCACTGCCACGCGGCACACGCGTCAAGGTGGGAACAGTGGCCAGTCTGAAACAGATACTCTTAGGCCCATCCTCGGTCACCAGCGGCACGCAGAACCTGGTCACCGCGCTGAAGACATCGATGGGGATGTGCGGAGCGCGCAATATCAGGGAGATGCAAAAGGCGGAGATGGTGATCGCGCCATCGATAAAGACCGAGGGCAAACACTGGCAGCAGTGCCAGACGTAATATCAGATATTGACTGGGGATTAATATTATGTTAATCTCACAAATCATCATTAAACGAGGTGAAGGATAATGAAAAGGTATGCAGTTCTCGGAATAATCATCGCTTTAGTGATCTCGATTGCTGCTATCGGATGCAGCAGCGGGTCGAGCAAGCCTAAGCCCACACCTACCCAAACTCCGACACAGACGGCCTCACCAACAGCTACAGCAACGGAAGAGCCCGAAGTGGTCGGCGAACTGCCAGCGAATTACAAGTTCTTCATGAACTGGTCAGATTCTGATGGTAATTCAGGGGAGATGCAGTTCTGGGTCAAGGGAGAAAAGTGGAACACTGCCTGGAGCGCGACGCAAGAAGGTGTAGAATCAGAATTAATGATGATCTATGATGGACAGTTTGCTTATATGTACATACCAGCTATGGGTCAGGTCTTTAAATATACGTCGTCAGAGAGTATGAGCAACCCGGGTGCTGCATATGCGCAGGAATTCGAAGATGGCTACTATGGTGAAGTGTCCGATGCAACCATACTCGCCGGATTTGAAGCTGCGTGCTCAGGTGGAGCCTCCATTGACGGTCAGGAAACAGTTAATGGCATACCTTGTACAAAATTCACATGCAACTTTGAGGGAGGCGTATCATACACCTGGATATCTGACAGTGGCTGGCCAGTGAAGGTAGAAACTACGCAAGATGGCAAAACAACCACCATGCAGTACTCAAATATAGAATTTAACGCGGATATTGCAGACAGCATGTTTGATATCAATGCAATGGCCCCTGGGATACCGATAACAGAAATATAGAACTTGACACAATCGAAACTTTATGTTACCT
>CAZWOG010000139.1:0-3080 GCA_964635685.1 uncultured Dehalococcoidales bacterium
TAACCAAGCTGCCGAAACGCCGCGGCATGAAGATGCACCTAGCCTCGAAGCTGGATCTGGCCACGTACGAGAAGTACGTGCGCTTCCGCAGGCTCATGCCGCTCGAATCGCAGGCCCGTGAAGGCGCCAATGCCTTCCCGCCGGTGGCACTGCGAGAGCGCGAACAGCTCACCAGCCTGCACGGCTCCAAATGCAAGAAGTGCGGCCGGACCTTCCACCCGATGCAGAGGGTCTGCATATACTGCGGCGCCAAGGATCAGTTCGAGAGCGTCAGGCTTTCCGACAGGAAAGGGATCCTGTATACATATTGTATCGATAATCTTGCCATGAGCAGCGATCCGCCAACGGTCGTGGCCAAGGTTCATATTGAGGACAAGGCCGGGACCATCGGCATCTACTGCCAGATGACGGACCGCGACCTGGACAAGGTCAAGCCTGATATACCCGTTGAGATGACCTTCAGGAAGATGCACGACGCCGGCAACATGCACACCTACTACTGGAAGTGCCGTATTCCGCGAGAAGCATAGAGAAACGAGGATAATGGGAATGGGAACCATTAAAGATAAGGTAGCAATAATCGGCATGGGGTGCTGCAAGTTCGGAGAGAACTGGGACAAGAGCGCCGACGATATGATCATCGACGCGACCTATGAGGCCTACGAGGACGCCGGGATCGAGAAGAAGGACATCCAGGCGTGCTGGTGCGGCACCGCGTTCTCCGGCATCGGAGGCATCTGCGTCGCCGGCCCGCTCAAGCTGGACCGCATACCCGTGACACGTCTTGAGAACTTCTGCGCCACCGGCATGGAGACCATCAGGAACGCCTCCTACGCCATCGCCGCCGGCGTTTACGACATAGTGCTGTGCGTTGGCTTTGAGAAGCTCAAGGACAGCGGCCTGGCCGGGCTCCCGGCGGGCTACATCCACCCCGCGCTGGGCGTCAATGTTACCGCCCCGGGCAGATGGGCCATGGGCGCCACCAGGTACTTCCAGCACTACGGAATATCGCCGCAGGAAGGGCGAGAGACCCTAGCTCGCATCTCGGTGAAGAACCATTACAACGGCGCGCGCCACCCCAAGGCGCATCTGCGCCGCGAGGTCACGATGGAGCAGGTGCTCAGCGCCCCCATCATCGCATGGCCGCTGGGGCTCTTTGACTGCTGCGGTAACACGGACGGAGCCGCCACGGCCATACTCTGCCGCGCCGACCTAGCCAAGAAATTCCGCGACGACTATGTGCTGATAAAGGGCATCGGTCTGGCCATCGGCCCCAGCCTGGGCAAGGAGGACGCCGACTACGACTATATTCACCTGGAAGAGACGATAACGGCGGCACAGCAGGCGTACAAAGAGGCCGGGATCAAGAACCCGCGCAAGGAACTCGACATACTGGAACTCCATGACTGCTTCACCATCAGCGAGCTGATGACGCTTGAGGCCATCGGTGTGTGCAAGCAGGGCCACGCCAAAGAGGATATCGACGCCGGCGTCTTCACACTCAAAGGCGAGTTGCCGGCCAACGCGGACGGCGGGCTGAAATCTTTCGGCCACCCCATCGGCGCCAGCGGCGTCCGCGAATGTTACGAGGTATATAAACAAATACAAGGCAAGGCCCAGCTGCCGGAGCGGCAGCTTAAAGACGTCAAGCTGGGGCTGTCCCACAACCAAGGCGGGCACCCCGGGAGCCTGCTGCCTATAATCACAATACTAGGAGCAGCGGGATAACGATCCATGCCGAAATCGGCATTAAGTGGAGTGAAGGTCCTGGAGCTATGCCAGATGGTCGCAGGGCCCTACTGCACCAAGCTCATGGCCGACCTGGGGGCTGAGGTAATAAAAATAGAGCCGCCGCGATACGGCGACAAGGCGAGAAGGTCACCCCCTTTCATTAAAGACATACCTGATACGGAAGGGAGCGGCCTTTTTCTTTATTTAAACACCAGCAAGCTGGGCATCACGCTCGACGTTACCACAACCACAGGCAGAAACGTATTCTTCGAACTGGTGAAGGATGCCGATATCATCGTCGAGGACAACGCGCCGGGCTGGATGCAGGAGCACCGCCTCGGATACGACGACCTCGTAGCGATCAACGGCCGACTGATAATGACCTCGATCACGCCGTTCGGGCAAACGGGGCCCTATCGCGATTACAAAGCCTATCCGCTGAACGTATTCCAGAGCGGCGGCGAGGGCTACCTGACGCCGGGCGGCGGCGAGAATATGGGGCGGTCGCCGCTGAGGCTCGGCACCTTCGTCGGCGAGTACGACAGCGGACTGAACGCGGCCAATGCGACATTAGGCGCTCTCTTCTGCAGGAGGAGGACGAGACGTGGCCAGTGGATCGATATCTCCAAGCAGGAATCGATAATGGCCCTGAACCGGCTGGATATGGCGCGATTCGCCAATCACGGCGAGGTCATCACTAGAGCAAGATTGGGCGCGCCGTACGGCGGCATACTGCCATGCAAGGACGGCTACACCGTCTTCATCACGTGGGAGCCGGCTCAGTGGGATAAGCTGGTGCGTTTCATGGGCGACCCTGACTGGGCTAAAGACAAGCAATTTCAGGATTACGCCGACCGCCATAAATACGGAGAGGTGATCAACGCGCTGATAACGGAATGGACGATGCAGCACACCAAAGAGGAACTGTATCACCGCGGCCAGGAGGCGGGCATCGCCTTCGGCATGGTGTTCACGCCCAAAGACCTGGTCGAATCCGAGCACCTCAAGGCCAGGGAGTATTTCGTCGAGGTCGACCATCCCAGGACCGGGCCGATCAAATATCCGGGTGTGCCGTACAAGTTCTCCGAGACGCCGTGCCGCATCAAGCGTCCCGCGCCGATGCTCGGCCAGCACAACAAAGAGATTTTTATTAAGCGGCTGGGGCACACGAAGGACGAGATGAGGAAGTGGGGCCCTGCGGGGATAATATAAAGAGAGGTTCATTGAGTAAGTAGGAAGTAGAGGCGCAGGAGATTCCTCCTGCCGGGGGAATTGGGGGTATCCCCCAAATTCCTAAACCCTCCCCCATGAATGGGGGATCGAGGGGGTTGATTAGCACTTAACCAGAG
>CAZWOG010000140.1:0-3042 GCA_964635685.1 uncultured Dehalococcoidales bacterium
TGCAGATGCAGCGTATGAGTGGGTTGAGATATATAATACGCGCAATGAGACGATTGAGCTTATCGGATGGGAGATCAGAGACAATGGTGGGTATGACTTAACCCCTTTTCTGAATATCTCGCCATATGGATTTGTTATAATCGCCGCCTCGGAAAATTTTTCTGTGAACTTCCCGAACTATACAGGGAAAATAGTATTTCTTGAAGACGGTGATATCGGAAATGGGCTTGGAAATAACGGAGACCGTCTCAGAATGCAGGATAGTCTAGGGACGGTGATTGATGAATTTTCATACGGGGATGATGAAAGCATTACATTGCCACCGCATAAGAAAGTTGCCGAAGGACATTCTATGGAGCGCCGGCCTGCTGGCGGTGAGTTTATAGATAATGCGGAGCCGACACCGGGTCGCGGACTATCTCCGCTTACACCTACACCAAATCCTACTTCAACACCAACACCTTCAGTATCACCAACGCCAACAAATATGCCACAGGGGACCGTTGCCAATCGAAGTGCCATTTTAATCAACGAGGTTCAGAGTAATCCTCTACAGTCAGGCTCTGATTCAAGCTACGAATGGATTGAGCTTTTTAACCCCGGCACTGAAGTTGTCGAGTTAATCGGCTGGGGAATAAGTGATAATTACGAAATGGATGAAATACCATTGCTGAGTGTGTCGGCTAACGGTTTGGTAGTGGTCGCAGCCTCTGAGAATTTTTCAGTCAACTTCCCGAGTTATAATGGAACAATCGTATTCACCGCGGATGGGCGCATAGGTAACGGGTTAGGGAATGCAGGGGATCGCCTCATACTTAAAGATAGTGCAGGGACGATAATTGATGAAATGTCCTATGGTGATGATGATAGCATAACGTCGCAGCAATATCCAAATGTAGCTGACGGGCACTCTCTTGAGCGGGCGCCTTGCGGCGGCCAGTTTATCGATAATGAAGTACCGACACCTGGACGTTGCCTGCCAAGTTACAATCAAACGCCGGTGCTTACGCCGACCCCGACGCCGGTATTTGCCTTAACGCAGATTCTGCCGGAGTCGAACTCAAGCGATTCAATAAATATAAATCGATTGCACTTAGCAGAGCTCTCCCGTCATGTCAGCAGTATGGCTCATACATCGTCGTCAATCGATCAACCGGTCGAATCCCCCGGTATGCCTCTCAAGTCTCTGCTTATTACTTTATCCTCGTCTCTCATAGTAATATTGGGCTGGACGTTATACAGGCGAAAGGCCAGATAATTGTCTCCTCCCGATATCTAGGCTATAATTCAAACTAGTCCAATGCCAAAACCATCAACAATAGCTATAGACGGGCCAGCAGCCTGTGGGAAAACCACTGTCGGCAGGCTTTTGGCGCAAAAGCTTGGCTACAGGTTTGTTGATACAGGAGTAATGTATCGGGCGCTGACCTGGGAGGCATTGAGGCTTGGCGTGGATATTGAGGATGAAGGCGCACTGGGGAGGCTTGCGGAGAGCACTAAAATGGAGCTTCCTCCTGATGGAGGCGATGGCATCATAGTGAACGGCCGCTATATAAATAACGAGTTACGCAGCCCTGAAGTCGATTTTGGCGTATCTCCTGTAGCCAAGGTAGCTGATGTACGCAAGGTTCTGGTGCGGAATCAGCAACTGGTAGCGAAGGATGGCAATATAGTGATGGTGGGACGGGATATAGGAACCAATGTCCTGCTCGATGCCGACCTGAAGGTCTATCTGGATGTCTCCATTGAGGAGCAGGCCAGACGTCGCTATAAAGAGATGGTCGAGCAGGGAGAAAAGGCTGAATACAAAGACATACTTGCCAGCCTTATTCGGAGGGATCGGATCGACAGCAAGCGTTCTGTCAATCCGCTTTGCAAGGCTGACGATGCTTACGTTATTAATACAGATCTTCTGGATGCCGATGGAGTGCTGGGCGAGATTTTAAAACTGGTGGATGGACGCTGATGCCGTGGTTTCATTCTTTGGGCATTACGTTTGTAATGAGACCTCTTCTCTTCCTATTTACTCGCTATAAGGTAGAGGGTAAGAATAATATTCCCAAGCAAGGACCTTTGATTATTGTGTCCAATCACCTCAGCGTGACCGATCCCCCTGTGCTATCTACAAGCATACCGCGCAGTGTTGTATTCATGGCCAAGGAGGAATTATTCAGCCATCCGATATTGGGGCCTCTGGCAAGGGCATGGCGTTCTTTTCCAGTGCGACGAGGTCAGCTCGATAGGGAGGCGCTGCGACAGTCCGATCAAGTGTTACGCAATGGGCTGGCGCTGGGGATGTTCCCCGAAGCCATGAGGAGCACTAGCGGAAAATTACAGCAGGGATATACCGGAGCCGCGTTAATCGCGCTACGTAATAAAAGCCCGATTCTGCCTGTAGGTATAAAAGGGACTGATAAATTGAATAAAATCAGCTTTATATTTCACCGGCCGGAGCTAACAGTTAATATTGGCAAGCCGTTTACGCTGCCGCACTCCGGCGGCAGGCTGACCAAGGAACAGCTCGCTCCGGCGACGGATATTATAATGAGAAAGATCGCCGAACTCCTGCCGGAGAGCTATCGGGGGTATTATGCAGATAGAGAAAGCTGCTGAGATAGGCTTTTGCACCGGTGTCAGGCGCGCCATAAATATGATCGAGCGTGCCACCAAGGAGCTTGGCCCGCTGCAGACACTGGGGCCGATCGTGCATAATCAGCAGGTAGTGGACAGCCTTGCCGAACACGGGGTCACAGTGGCCGAGAGCCTCGATCAATTGAAAAGAGATATCCTTTGCATCAGCTCACATGGTGTAGGCCCGCAGGTTATTGAAGAAGCAGAGGCCCGCGGTATAAAAATAATCGATACTACATGTCCGTTCGTCCGCCGCTCTCAGGTCGCGGCGAAGAGGCTGGCCAACTCCGGTTTCTCCGTGATCGTTTTCGGTGACGAAAACCATCGCGAGGTGCAGGGCGTGCTGGGGTACGCCGGCGATAAGGGCTTGGCTACTGTCAAGGTGCCTTCCTTTAAGAATCTATCGCCCCG
>CAZWOG010000141.1:0-3034 GCA_964635685.1 uncultured Dehalococcoidales bacterium
CAAGCTCGTTTCGGGCCTCGATGTATTTCGGGCCGAAGATATCGGCGTCGAGGTTGTCCAGCGGGCGCTCCCATGCCGCGCACAGCAGGTGCTGCCTGAAAATATATGGGTTGGACTGGTTGATGATGGCGCTTTCATATATCCGGCCGAAGAAGGCCTCCGGGTGGCGCATGAAATACTGGTCCAGCGGGTCGTCCATGGCGATGAGGAAGCTCAGTGAGCGCTCCCCCCGCCGACCGCTCCGGCCCGCCTGCTGCCAGGTGCTGGAGACGCTGCCGGGGTAGCCGGTGAGCACCGTGGCGTCCAGGTCACCGATATCCACACCCAGCTCCATGGCGTTCGTGGACACGATGCCCGTGATGCCGCCATCGAAGAGCTGGCGCTCGATGAAACGGCGCTCCTCGGCTATGTAGCCGGCGCGGTAGGGCATTATCTTCTCCGCCAGCCGCGGCGCCTCCTTGCGCAGGCGGTCGCGCGTATACATGTAAATGAGCTCGGTCAGCTTGCGCGATTTGGCGAAGTCGATGGTGCGCATGTCGGATTTAACCAGCTCGGTAAAGAGCAGGCTGGACTCCGAGTTGGCGCTGCGCCGCGCCTCGCTGCCGCCGTCCTTGGCCAGCAGCGGCGGGTTCCAGAAGACGAAATCCTTGCCGCCGTAGGGCGAGCCGTCGACGTCGACGACCTCGAACGGGAGGCCGACCAGGTTTTCGATATGCTCCTTTGGATTGGCGATAGTGGCCGAGCAGCAGATGAACCGCGGCGACGAACCGTACTGCGCACACAAACGACGCAGACGGCGCAGGACATTCGCGACATTCGAGCCGAACACGCCGCGGTACACGTGCGCCTCATCCACGACAACGTACGACAGGTTGCGCAGGAAAGACGACCACGACTCGTGGTTGGGCAGGATGCCCACGTGCAGCATATCGGGGTTGCTGAGCACGATGCGCGCCGACCTCTTTACTTCACGCCGATCCTCTTTAGCTGTGTCGCCGTCGAATGTGGTGCAGTCCGAGTCTTTGACCGTCGACGGCGGGAACAGATCTATGAGCTCGCCCAGGCCGCGCAGCTGGTCCTGCGCCAGCGCCTTGGTGGGGAACAGGTAAAGCGCGCGGCTGCGCCCGTGCGACAGCATGCGGTCCAGCACCGGCACGTTATAGCTAAGCGTCTTTCCGCTGGCGGAGGGCGTGACGATGAATACATTGGAGCCGGAACGGGAGGCGTTTATCGCCTGCGCCTGGTGGCTGTAGAGGGGGAACAGCCCGGCGTCCTCCAGGGCTTGCTGCAGGGCGGGGTGCAGGGGCTGAGAAATCTCGCCATATCTTGCGCTGCGGGGGTTTATGCGCTCGATATGTGCTATCCGGTCGGTATATGCGGATGATTCTTTGATGCGGGATAAAAATGCTGAGGATTCGATTTCAGAGGGCATTGATGATCTCTATCTCATAATCGACCAGTTCCGCATCGAACCTGTTGTTCTCGATGAAATTCACCACTTTTGAGAGGATTTCATTGGCGTGCGGCGCACTGTTGGAGACGCAGGATATCCCCAGCGTTAAAGACTGCCACAAATCCTGGTCCTCGACCTCGGCTATGGAGACGTTGAACCTGTTCTTCACCCTCTCGACTATAGACTTGGAAACATGCCTTTTCCCCTTGAGGGAACCATTTTCAGGCAGGCGAAGCTTTACAATGCAGGTACCAACATGCACCGGTCCCTCCAAAAAATAAAACCGAGGAAGGTGTTTTTATCTCTCGGCTTATCGAATATTATTCTTATTAATTACTTTGTGCTTCTGACTTTTTGGAAGCAGTCGTTGCAGTACACCGGGCGGTCTCCCCTGGGCTCAAAGGGAACCTCAGTCTCCTTGTTGCATGATGCACAGACCACTGCAAACATCGGGCGGGTTTCACCGGAGCGGTTGCGCCGCCTCACGACACGACAATCTTTGCACCGCGCAGGCTCTCTCTCTAGTCCCCGGGACTGGTAGAACTCCTGCTCGCCCGCGCTGAACACAAATTCCTTCCCGCAATCCCGACACGTCAGTGTCTTGTCTTGAAATGCCATACGTGACCTCCTTTGATCCTCCGAGTGGTTCCCTTGCAGATGCAGCTTCGAGCCCCCGTACGACGGACTTCCGTGACTGAACTTGACTGCTAGTAGAACAGGTACCGTGCCTATATGGGTTTGTGATGCCGAAACCTTTATCCAGGCCCACCGTGTATCACAGTATACACAAACCTAAAAACCTGTCAACTGGGTGGAGTCCCTTACCCAAACAATGCTATAGACTCTATTCTAACCATTTTCTCCGTGTTAAAATAAAAGATTGCGATTCTTTGCTAAGGTACAAAAAGAGGTGCAGGACTCTTCCTGCCGGTCCTTCCGCGGAAGGATTAGGGGTGTCCCCTAATTCTTTTTAAGTCCCCCAAAGTATGGGGGACAAACAAGGGGGTTTGGATAATAAATCGCCCCGTGCTTCGACAATTAAGAAAGAGGTACAGGAGATTTCTCTCCTGACGGTCCTTCCGCGGAAGGATTAGGGGTGTCCCCTAAATCTCCTTAAGTCCCCCAAAGTATGGGGGACCACCAGGGGGTTTGGATCATCTTATAGCTTGTCATTACGATGTAAATCCCCTACCCCTTGCATTTGTTAAAATTGTAGCGTATGCTTGGCTCAGTGGCTTGATCAAAGGTTACCAGTCCTACCAGCAACCCCTTAGAGTTCCCCAATTGAAGGTCTCTCAGAGGCAAAGTACCTCAAAGTATTGGATGACCGAAGTTCAGCACAGTATTTGAAGAAAGGAGGTCATCCAATGAGTTACACCGATAAACAACTGCAATGCAACGATTGTGGGAAAACTTTTACCTTTGGCGCTGAAGAGCAATCGTTCTTTGCACAGAAGGGCTACACCAACGAGCCGAAGCGTTGCCCGGAATGCCGGGCAGCCAAGAAGCAGGAAACCGGCGGCCGCGGTGGTTATGGCACGCGCAGACAGATGTATCCTGCAGTGTGCGCCACATGCAACA
>CAZWOG010000142.1:0-3023 GCA_964635685.1 uncultured Dehalococcoidales bacterium
GTATGATAGTCAGGGATGCTCGCTCTTTGCACCAGCAGATCAACGCTGGAATTTATCAAGTTTTCTTTGATGATATTCACCATTTTGTTAAGCATAACTTTGTCTTGTATCACGGTGAAGTGCCATTTCTGCTGGTTCATGGCATTGGGCGCATGCAGGGCGCAGTCTAATATTTGTTTTAATTCAGAATCGGCTATTTGTTTTGCTTTATATTGCCTTATGCTTCTTCTGTTGAGGATGACCTTCAATGTTTCATTCATGTTTCAACCTCTTTTTCGCTTTTGTGCCGCCTGATGGCCGGGCTTAATTCTGCGGTTAATTATAGTGTCGTCTGCTGTGACTCGTCAGCCTGTTCACTCATAGTGAGTCCACATCCGAATTATTTTCACAACATGTTCCTCGTCGAGCACCTGATATACCAGACGATGCTGGATGTTGATCCTGCGGGAATAAGCACCCGCCAGATCGCCGACAAGTTTTTCGTAAGGCGGGTGCGCCTGATACGGGTTTGCACGCAGAACCTTGAGCAACCTCTCTGCTTTGGGTTTCAATCCCGCCGATGCCAGGTTCTGGGCGTCTTTCTCGGCCTGCCTGGTGAAGACAACCTTCCAATTTACCAATCGGGTTCCTTACAGCATTCATCTACGGGTGTAGCTAAGCCTTCCCGTATGGATTCCCTCATGCCGGGGATCGAAAGCAGGTATAGTGTCTCCTGAACTGCACGCCAGTCATCTTCCGAGACGAGAACGGCGTTGGCCCTCTTGCCTGTTATGAAGATGGGTTCGTGTGATGCCGCCGCTTCATCGATAAGGCGATACAATTTAGCCCTGGCATCTGTTGCTTTGAATGTAGTCATTGTTGCCCTCTTTAAATTGGTGCACTTATGGTACGCTATTGCGTACGATTTGTCAATATTCGAAGTGGTTCAAGAGAGGTCCTTCCGGTACCGGAAGGACCGGGGGAATCGGGGGAATTGATCTTGGTGGCAGTGTCGCTGCGAGGAGCTACAGGCGACGAAGTAATCTCAACGAATATTAGCAGCTACTTTCTCTCTTTTGCCCAGTATGTTTGCTTATGCCCTTTGGCTTCATATTCGGCTACGAGTCGAAGCGCTTCTGCTTCCACCAGTCCGCTTTTGACCATGAACACATTTCCGTTGTCGTCCTGGCGACAGACAGACCAGCTGGGATTGCCGGTTTCTCCAGTAGAGCCTTCAATATGGCGATCTTTGTTTTTCATGTTTATATTCACGCTAATGGCGTGTTCGCGCTCGTTATCAGGGGGCTCTTTCTTCTAAAGGAATTATATAACATGTATGCCACGCTGGTTAAAACGATGATCGAGGCTACGACGTGAAAGAACAATTCGATCGTTTTACAGGATGACAGCAGACCCATCCGCGAAAGCATCCAGTTCCAGTCATGTATTCCCCCGATGAGCGGGAGGATTTGCTCCTGAGCATCGCCGATATACCTTGCCATATACATCATGCTTTCTCCAAACCACAGGCCGCAGAAGGCCGATTCGTATTTCTGGCGGCGGTAGAGGAAGTACAGCGCTAAAGCCATGGGGATGAAAAGCTGAAAGATAGTGCCGCCCAGGAAATGCAGCCATTCTCCGAAGAAAGTGAACATGAAATGCCCGCCCTCATGTATCAGCAGGTTTAACCAGTCTATGAAGTGGAACTCGTATGCGAACACCAGCCAGAAGGCGTAGGGCACGAGGCAGAGCGCAAGAATTCTCTTAAATAATAGCATTGCTATCTTCGCTGGCTCTTATAGAGACGCCCTTGTATTCGTGAAACATATGCCTGTATCCGCCACAACGGGCCGGTGCTGGTACAATACACTCTTCGGTACACTGCTTGATGAATATTTTTAAGAGTTGACTTCTGTGAGCTGTTGAGCTGTGACGAATACTGTTTCTGAACTTTACGAATCGATTCGAGGAACGCGGCCCAGCCGTCGGTTAAGCCGTTGAGTGCACGCATTCCACTTCTCAACTCCCCGGCTGCAAGTGAATTCCCGCTTACCTCAAGCGCCGCGATGAGATCGCTGGTGGTCTGGAAAAGCTCCTCATTTGATTTAAACATGTGTGACCTCTATTTCCGGCCAACGTAGATGCCATACCCGAAATAGTTGGCGTTGTCTCTGAAGAACCGGTTCATGGTTATCATCCGTTTTCGCACTCGTCCGTTCGTGACATACCTGAGCGCAACCCTGGCTGTGTTCACCAGCCCTTCATCGGCCATCATCCCCCGCATACCACGAAAGTCCATAGTCCCGGCGATGGTATTGAGCTCCCTGACGCCGAGCTCCGTAAGCAGGTTCTCCCAGCCCTCATATGTATGGGCGTTCGACATACAGTAGGCGCAGATTACTGTGGAGACTTCCGCCATAAACTGGGCTGTCGGTTCAGCTCTCCAGCTCAACTCAAGCCACCCCAGATATCCCCCCGGCTTGGTCACTCGGATAGCTTCTTGAATTGCCTTTCGCTTGTCGTCCACGAGAACGAGCATGGCCTGGGATATCGCCACATCGAACTCATTGTCCGCAAAGGGCATGTGCAACGCGTCCCCTATTTGAAACGTGACCTTTCCTTCAAGGCCTTTCCTTCTGGCCAGACGGGTTGCGTGAGCAATCAGGTCCTCGCAAAGGTCCAGTCCGACTACCTGACATCCGTATCTCTCAGCCAGATAGACCGCGCTCGTTCCTTTTCCGCAAGCTATGTCTACCACCTTTGTCTTGCTGTCAAGGTGACAGGCCTCCGCTAGTTTTCGTGTAGCGGCGAATCCGCCGGGATGAATCACGGTCATCCCCACGTGCCTGGCCATGAAGTCAAAGATGTCGCACTTCTCGATGGTGCACTGTTCCGTTGCACATGCATTATTGATGCTCATATCACTCCTTTGTCGAGTCGCTCACTTCATCAGCTTGGCCAGCTCCCCCTCCTTGAGCGGTCCCCTCTTCCCGGTGACGAGGAACCCCTCGTTGATCTCTTCCTTGCGCACGACACTGAAGATC
>CAZWOG010000143.1:0-3002 GCA_964635685.1 uncultured Dehalococcoidales bacterium
ATAGGTGAAGGGGACACCCTCACCCAGCCTCTCCTCTCAAGGGAGCGGAAATTAGGTAGGGGCATATTATGCTGTGCCCGTCAGATCAACCCCCTTTATCCCCCACTCTTGGGGGAAATGAAAAAATCTGGGGGACACCCCCAGTTCCCCCTGCAGGAGAGATCTCTCCTGCACCTCTTTCTTAAACCTGTTATTTTCCAAGATAAGTTTGGCTTATGCCGATGAGGGTGTGCAGAGGGAAGACCCTCTGCCGGGGTTTTAGGGGTGTCCCCCAAAGTATGGGGGATAAACAGGGGGTTTGGATAACGATTTCCCCCGTGAGGGGGATACAGGGGGTTGATAGCAGCCGAGCCTCAAACTCTGTTATAATAAAATACCCATGTTTACCCACCTTCATGTTCACACGGAATACAGCCTCCTGGACGGATTGTGCCGCATCCCGCAGCTCGTCGCCCGGGCTAAAGAGCTGGGCATGAATAGCGTGGCCGTCACCGATCATGGTGTGATGTACGGCGTGATCCAGTTCTATCGCGCCGCCAGGGAGGCCGGCATCAAGCCCATCATCGGCTGCGAGCTGTATGTCTCGCCGCGCGGGCGGCAGCAGAAGGATATTGCGGACAAGAACCTGTATCACATCACCGTTCTGGCCAAGAACGAGGCCGGATATCATAACATAACGCAGCTTAACTCCAAGGCGCACCTGGAGGGTTTCTACTACAAGCCGCGCGTGGACCGCGAGCTGCTTGTCAAGCACCGCGACGGCGTGATAGCGCTCTCCGGCTGCCTGCAGGGGGAGGTGCCGCGCCTGCTCCTGGAGGGGCGCACCAATGAGGCGCGGGAGGCGGCGCTGTGGCACAAGGAAACATTCGGCGATTTCTATTTTGAGATTCAGAGACATCCCATAGCGGAGCTCGATAAGGTCAATCCGCTGCTCATCGATCTGAGCCAGGAGCTGGACATCCCGCTGGTGGCCACCAACGACGTCCACTACACACTGAAGGATGACTTTCACACCCACGAGCTCCTGCTCTGCATCCAGCGCAACACCACAATATACGATACCACCAGGTACTCCATGGGCGAGACCTTCTATTTCACCAGCGAGGAGGAGATGAGGCAGCTCTTCGCCGATATCCCCGAGGCTGTGGACAACACCCAGCGCGTAGCCGATATGTGCAATCTGGAGCTGGAGTTTGGCAGGCAGCTTCTGCCAGAGGTGGAGCTGCCCAAGGGCATGACCGCCGATAAATATCTGGAGAAGCTGTGCCGCGAGGGCCTAGCGCGGCGCTACGGCCAGCCGTCGCAGCAGCTTACCGAGCGGCTGGAGTACGAACTGCATGTGATCCAGAAGACTAACTTCGCCAACTACTTTCTTGTGGTGGGAGACCTCGTGTCTTATGCCAGGAAGCGCGGCATCCTGGTCGGCGTGCGCGGCAGCGCCGCGGCCAGCCTGGTGCTGTACACCCTGGGCATTACCGATATCGATCCTGTGGAACATAACCTGGTCTTCGAGCGCTTCCTTAACCTGGAGCGCAAGGAGATGCCGGATATAGACCTGGACTTTCAGGACGACCGCCGCGATGAGGTCATCACTTATGCGGCGCAGAAGTGGGGCGCCGAGTGCGTGGCGCAGATAATCACCTTCGGCACCTTCGGGGCGCGCGCCGCGGTCCGGGATGTGGGCCGCGCGCTGGGCATGCCGTACGGCGACGTCGATCGCGTAGCCCGGCTCATTCCCACGACTCCGAACATAACGCTGGACCGGGCGCTGGAGGAGAATCCGGAGCTGTTCCAGCTTTACACCGTCGATGAGGCGGTCAAGATGCTGATCGATGATGCGAAACGACTTGAAGGGATAGCGCGGCATGCGTCGACCCACGCCGCCGGCATTGTGATATCGAAAGAGCCGCTGACCAGATACGTTCCATTGCAGCGTCCGACACGGGCCGATGAGGGCGCCATCGCCATGACCCAGTTCTCAATGGATGATATCGCCCAGATCGGCCTGCTCAAGATGGATATACTGGGGCTCATCAACCTCACCGTGCTCTCCAAGACCATGGAATTGATCGCCGCGAACAAGGGTGTTAAAGCCGAACTGAACAAGATACCGCTCGACGATGCCAAAACATTCGAGCTGCTGGCCGCGGGCGAGACCACAGGCGTATTCCAACTCGAGGGCGGCGGCATGCGCGCCTTCGTAAAGGACCTCAAACCATCGACCTTCAGCGATATCGCCGCCATGATCGCGCTGTACCGCCCGGGGCCGATGCAGCACATCCCGCGCTTCATCAAGGCCAAGCAGGGCCTCGAGCCTATCGAATTCCTGCATCCAGACCTGGCCAATATTTTGCGTGACACTTACGGAATCATTGTTTACCAGGATCAGGTGCTGTTCATCGTGCAGGCCTTCGCCGGCTACAGCCTGGGCGCCGCTGATATCTTCCGCAAGGCCATGGGCAAGAAGATACCGGAGGTGATGAAGAAGGAGAGGGCCAACTTCATTGCCGGGGCCAAGAAGAAGGGCTTCAATCAGGAGCTGGCCACGCAGGTTTTCGAGCTCATCGAGCCCTTCGCCGGCTATGCCTTCAATAAGGCGCACAGCACGAGCTACGCCATGATCGCCTACGAGACAGCCTATTTCAAAGCTAACTACTCGGTGGAGTTCATGTGCTCGCTGATGACGATGCACATGGGGCAGCCGGAGAAGATACGCTCCGCCGTGAGCGACTGCAACCGCATGGGGATAAAAGTTCTCCCTCCCGATATCAATAAGAGCCGCGTGGAATTCTCCATCGAAAAAACCGATAACGGCGATGCCATACGCTTCGGCCTCAGCGCCATAAAGAACGTGGGCGCCGGCGCTGTTGAGCCCGTCATCGCCGCCCGCGCAGAGGGTCAATTCCAATCCATAGCCGATCTGTGCCGCCGCGCCGACCTGCGCTCGGTGAACAAGAAGGTAATGGAGAGCCTGATCAAGGTCGGCGCCCTGGACGCGCTGG
>CAZWOG010000144.1:0-2973 GCA_964635685.1 uncultured Dehalococcoidales bacterium
TGTCATACGTATGTAGAATGGTGAAAAAAGTTTTGGATGTTTTTCACATGCTTCTGAGAAGGAGCTACCAGATTCCACTGATTGAAGTATATCCTGGATCAAGCTCTTCATGCTCGCTTTTGAAGTACGTTCATATAGCATGGTCAGTGAAGGATAGATACCGATGCCGGCGTTTAAAAGTGTATACAGGTCACGATTTAGATTAACGATTTCTTCAGTTTTAACGGCGTACAGGGAAGGTAGTAATTCTTGAATAGGAGGCAGAATCCTCTTTTTCTCTTTGAGATTGACAATAGTAATTTCGGATTTCCAGAGGGTTGCTTCCGCTGTTTTTTCAGAATCTGCCTCTAGTTCTCCTTTTACTGGTTCACCGTTGGGTTTGTAACCTACATAACTGAATCGCATCGGTTTCCCCCTTATATGTAAATGCCGATGGTTGGGTGAGATGTTACTTTAGATACTTACTATTCTTATGGTTAAGAAACCTCTGATTAAATCCAACTCAACCCCCTTGACCCCCCACTCTTGGTCCTTCCCATTTCGGGAAGGATTCCGCGGAAGGACACTTCTTGTTCAAAGGTGCCTTAGCATATTAAGAACAACGATTCGGCCTCTCCGAACCTCTTCTTCGTCTAAATATTATGATAACATAACAACAATTATAATGCTAACGGGTGTTAATGATGACTGTCGTATATTTAATCGATTGTGAATACGTGGCGAGCAACTTCTCCAGGAGTGGTAACTCCTTCTCTAGCCAGGCTCATTCCATGATGTCTCATGAAAAGCATGCCGTCTTTTACCGCCTGCTGTTTGATTTCAACAGATCCTGCTCCTCTAGAAAGCATGCTCTTAATTGTGTCTGTGACTAGAAGGAGCTCAAAAACTCCGATCCTGCCGCGGAAACCGGTATTAGAGCAGTGACCACAACCTTTACCATAATGGAATTCAGTTTTTTCCTTGCCGGTTACTTGCTTATATGCTAATTGATCGGCGACTGGCGCTGTTTGAACCTCTTTGCATTTAGGACAAGACCTTCTTACCAGCCGCTGTGATATAGTCGCCAGTACCGCAGAGGTAACAAGGAATGGCTCTACGCCCAGGTCTACGAGGCGTACCAGGGCTCCCACGGCATCATTAGAGTGGATTGATGTCAATACCAGGTGACCTGTCAAGGCGGCGTCAACAGCCGTCTGCGCCGTCTCTTTGTCACGAATCTCGCCGACGAGAATGACATCCGGGTCGAGTCGCATACACTGGCGCAATCCTTTTGCGAAGGTAATATCGGCTACGCGGTTGACCTGAATCTGGCGTATCCCCTCGAATTTGTATTCTATAGGGTCCTCAATGCTCATAATATTAAGCTTTTCGCGGTCCAGTTTTGCTAAAGAAGAATACAATGAGGTAGTTTTGCCTGAGCCTGTAGGGCCGCTGATAATAATCATTCCAAATGGCGAATTCAGACACTGTAAGTATGGTTCGAGGAAGTACTGAGGCATCCCGATGTCTTCCAGGTCGATTAAACTATAGGTTTTATCTAATACGCGCATGACTGCGTATTCGCCCCAGTTCGTGCCGATTGTAGCTACACGGAAATCTATTACTCTGCCCGCTATCTTTGCTGAGAAAGACCCGTCCTGCGGCCGGCGGCGCTCGGCGATGTTCATGTTGCCCAGGATTTTTATCCTGGTAAGCACAGCGGACATGACACCAAGAGGAAGGGAAACGGAGTTGTGCAAGACACCGTCTATGCGGTAACGCACATTTAATACATGCTCCTCAGGCGCTATATGTATGTCTGATGCCCTTTCTTGAACTGCACGTGAAATGATAAAGTCCACTGCTTTGACGATAGGAGCATCGGTAGCTGCTTCTACCGAGGCTTCTGCTAGTTCATCCTGCCTTGAAATCTCTATCGGAGCGATTATATCCATGAGAGATTCGGATAACATCGGGGTTGCGTCTTGAACGGTAGCACCTTCATATTTGCTTTGTATAAAGCTGTGGAGGTCTCCCGTGTTTGGGGTAACCGTTTTTATTCGCATCTTTGTAAGGACAGAAAGTGTGTCAATCAACTGCAGGTCATCAGGGTTGTATGTAACAACGGTGAGGGTGTCATCTTCGAGTTTATACGGCAGGACTTCTTGTTCCAAAGCCACCTTTTTCGGTATCAATCCTAACGCTTCCGGTTGAACGTCTATCAACTCAAGGTCAACACTGGGCACAGAGAACTGAAAGCTGACGACACTCTCTTTTTTAGGAGTAATGTCTGCGGCGTTGCCTTTCCCGTCGTTGCCTTTTGTCTCTTTGTTTTCTGTTTTCGGTGCGTCCTTTTTGGCCATTTCATAACACCTTTAAGATGACCTTATATCGATAGATAATGCGAGATAAAATCCACCTTCATTACTTATTATATGTAACTATATTTGGTATATATTATATACCAAATATATCTAGCACACTTGTAGGCAAATGTCAACAACTTTATATATCGAGGTCTGCATAATATACATTATTGGTTTATATCCATATATTATTTATTGGAGTCCCATTTTTCATGTGATCACAGTATATGAAAATACGCCTGTGTTTGATTGAAATCGTTGTATACAATCATCTATAATCGTTGGTGAAGCTAAGGAGATAAACAATATGTATAGGACTCACAGTTGCGGTAAATTGACGGGAAAGAACTATGGCGAAAGGATAACGCTTGCCGGATGGGTACACAAATGGCGTGACCACGGAGGTCTTATATTCATAGATCTGAGGGATGGCACAGGTCTGGTACAGATAGTATTTAATCCGGAGATATCAGCTGAAGCACATGCCGTTGCCACTAAGTTACGGAATGAGTATGTGATGAATATCACCGGAACGGTCATGAAGCGCCCTGCAGGAACGGAGAATCCTAACCTCCCGACCGGTGAGGTTGAAATAAGCGTCGATACGGCGACTGTTATGAATCCTTCT
>CAZWOG010000145.1:0-2965 GCA_964635685.1 uncultured Dehalococcoidales bacterium
CAAGAAGATGGGAGGAATAGAGGAGAGAGAGATTTGTAATAATAAAGACAATAGATCCTAGGAAGATATTGAGTGCCACGGGATTTATAATAATGTTGCTTAAGTAGTTTTGTGCTTAAGAGTTATATCTTTTGTTCAGTAGGATGACCGATCTATTATTTGTTATTGTGCACCTCGCAGAGGCCACACATAACCGAAGCATGAGTTAACATTATGTCCAACCAGTCTGCAGTATAGAGCAAAAAACCAAAAATATTCTATAGTGCTGAGATAAGATGATTGCACATTTTCAAAGGGATGCCCTGTGGGAAGTTCATGTCCTTTGAATGTGTATTTGGTATAATCTACTAAACTTCGAAACTCCCTCACATAAGGAAGTCTCCAGTCAGTGTATCCAAAATTTTGATATTTTCCCTCATTCATCCCTTCGATGTAATCAAATGCTTGATGAAAGAGCATGGTATCTCCGGGAAGGTTAGCATTCTTTGTCCACATAAGCCCTGTTTCGAGATCGGTTACCGTACCATCTCCATTGTCCTTAAATCGTGGGGTTGAGGAACTAATTTTTTCTTGCAGGTTTTCATCCACCCTAGTGTCATAAGATATGGGTTCTCTATCTTTCTCAACATAACCATTACATAAGTTGTATCTAATGGTTATGTTCTTCGTGTAAGTAATATCAATATGATGATCGGCACAATTATAGATGTGGTTGTACTCTATAACAGTTCCCGTGTAATCTATGGGGGTTAGATCTCTCCCAGCATAAAAATGAATACCATCAGTGCTCGATAAATTCCCTTTATTCATATCATGAATTCTATTATTCCTTATAATCACATTGGAAGGGTGGTAACTAGTAGAACCTGCAACGTCAACACCAATGTGGCAGAGGCTTATATCATTATTATCAACAATAATGTCATCAGAGGAAGATTCTATGTATATGCCTTTGTCAGCTGCATCGTTGTCTCCCATTATGGTACAATTCTGTACCACGATATGATTGGCATAATAAATGTAAATACCAAAGCTGGGAGAGTGTGTACCATAGTTCCTAATGGTTATATTGTCGGTTACGATATAATCCTTTTCCTTTATATAAACACCATGAAAATCAGCACCTTTCAGGTTAAAAACTGGTTTAGCGCCTTCTCCATAGGCAGTAAACATTATGGGATTGCCACTTGAACCAGATGATTGAATTATTAATTGTTCACCTGTCCAGGTATCTCCTCTTTTAAATTGTATAGTATCACCCGGTTCAAATCTCTGCTCATTTACTTGGCAGATAGTGTTCCAAGGGCCATTTTCCGGATTTACAGGAGGTACAGGTTCTGGTGCTGTTCCATTCCAGCCGTCATTTCCTAGGCTGGAGCTGACGTAATAAGTAGTTGCTAGGGCAGTAGATGTCATTACTATTGCCAGCATTAATAATCCTGCTAGTATTACCCATCTTCGCACTGTCATCTTTTCTCTAGCCATTTTATCGCATTTAACATTTCAATTAAGTACTACTGAGCCTACGAGGAAAAACAAAAATTAGTATAGTTAAAATTATTAATATTAATTTATTTTTATCCAAAATTATCTTACAAATATAGACGATTCTTTAATGGCTGATTTAATATTTGCTAAATTAGTTTATTTTTAATATATTATATTATATCATCTACAACAAAAAAATACTAGAGAAAAAACATATTCCTCAATTAAGTTATGTTACACAAAGAGATACACAAGAATAGAATTTGGAAATATCTCACTATAGTGATTCCTATGGTGGTCATCTCATTTCTATCATGTGGGATGAGCTATTATTATTTAAGGTCTAATCCAGACCATCTACTTATATTCGATGATAGCTATATCACCTTAAGATTTGCTTCTAATTTTTTAAAATACAAGGCTATCACCTATGATGGCAGTACCTATTTAACAGGTGCAACTAGTCCTTTACATATTATATTGATTGCACTGCTTGGTTTGTTTCTCAGAATGGAGGTGGCGTCGCTCACAGTCGGCGTTGTCTTTTTTGTTTTCTCATCGGTCCTCGTCTACCTATGGACTCTTAGAATTTATGAAGATAGGAAGGTTGCATTGCTTGCTGGGGTACTAATGTCTACCAGCGGATGGCTTGTGTTTGATTCACTTAACGGTTTGGAGACTACTACCTTTATATGTCTCTCACTTCTGACCTTGTATCTTTTTTATGTTTACGAACAGAGGGCATTTTATATCTTCCCTCTCCTTTTGAGTATCGTTACCAGACCAGAGGGATGGTTTATTGCAGGCGCTCTCTGGATGGGGCAGGTTATTAAGTACATTATATGGCGCGATAAACAGGTCATGCGAAACCTCTTCATTTCGCTCAGTATATTCGTTCTTTTCATTACCCCTAATTTTTTGCTTTATTTCTATTATACCGGTTCTCTCTTATCCAGCACCGCGTTTTCTAAATCAACTTTTTTTGCGGAGTTTCAGGCTCATTCACCGAGGATTTGGATGCTCAAACATGGAGTAGAATTTTTTTACAAAGAACTGCTTTATCCACTACCACTCATTGTATTGCCTTTGATTTTGTTTGCCAGGAAGGTGATTCGTTTGCTTTACCTCTGGTTTTATTACGTAATTTTTTATCTCTGCTACTTTCTCCTTTTCCCCGGAGCTACTCTTCACTATTGGTGCAGATATCAGCATATTTTTATCCCATTGATTACTATTGCGGTTTCTGGTGGGGCTTTAGAGCTTTTAAAGATGTGCAAAAAGAAAGCGTTGAAGATTGCTATCAGCGTAGTGGTAGTAGCGTCTCTTGTATATAATCAAAGTGTGTCTTTCATGATGATAAACGATACTTACCTTAGGGCGACAAATTGTACGAAGAAAACGATGTTAGATTTAGCATTATGGTTGAAGCGCACTACACCGGAAGATTCCCTTATTGCGCTTCATGATATCGGGGTGG
>CAZWOG010000146.1:0-2955 GCA_964635685.1 uncultured Dehalococcoidales bacterium
GTTCGTATGGTGGGTTTAACGAAATGTAACCCACCATCGTCGCTGTCATTGCGAGTGCAGCGAAGCAATCTCCCGTTGTTTCGCATCAAACGAACGATGGGATTGCAGCGTCGTCCTTCCATGATAAGACTCTATGGAAGGACTCCTCGCAAAGACAACTAGTAGCCAGTACGACTATTGCGAAGAGCGGTGGGCAGAGCCCACCCTGCATGTCTACGGGGCAAATGTGCCAGGGCGATTCGTGAATCGCCCCTACGAATACCAATATAGGATATTCAAATTGTTAAGGTGCGAAAACTATTCGCGGAGGGCGGCGATTGACATAACCTCATCGCCCTCGTCAAGTTTCATGATGGAGGCGCCCCTCCTGATGCGGCCCTGGATGGGGATGGCATCCCCCCTCATGCGTATGACAACGCCCTGCGAGGACTGAATCATCACCTCGTCGGAATCGCTGATGATCCTCGCCGCTACAACATTGCCCACCTTGGAGCTCAGCGTCTTTACACCGCTGCCGCCGCGCGCCTGCTTGCGGTAGTTGGCCAGGCGGCTGCATTTGCCCTGCCCCGATTTTGTCAGAACCAGAGCGCTGGCGTCAGGGATGACAATATCCATCTGCACTACCCTATCATCAGGGGCCAGGCGCATGCCCCTGACGCCGCCGCTGGTGCGGGAGGCTATGCGCAGCTCGGATACGGCAAACCTTATGGCCTGAGCCTTCTCGGATATTATTATGACCTCATCTTCATTCTTAGCTATACGGGTGGATATCAATTGATCGCCCTTGGGCAGTTTCATCGCGATTATCCCGTTTGAGCGCACCGAGGCAAAGTTCTCAAGGGCAGTCCTCTTTATTACGCCCTTGCTGGCCATCATAAGCAGGAAATAGCCCGCGATGAATTCAGTGACAGGCAGCACCTCGGTAACACGCTCGTCTTCAGATATGGCAATAAGTTTGACCAGCGGTATTCCTTTAGCGATACGTGAGGTCTCCTGAGGCACCTTGTAACATTTTAATGAATAGACCCTGCCGAGGTTGGTGAAGAACAACAAAGTATCGAGTGTGTCTGCCACCAGGAGGCGGCGCACCGTTTCCTCTTCCCGGATGGAAATGCCGGCAACGCCCCTGCCGCCCCTCTGCTGGACGCGGTAGGTCTCAAGAGGCATGCGCTTTATGTAGCCGCGCGTGGTCAGCACGATAGCTACCTTCTGATGATGGACTAAATCCTCTTCGCTTAACTGTCCCAGCTCTTCCGCGATTATCTCGGTGCGGCGCTGGTCCCCGTATTTTTCTTTAACATCGATGACGTCTTCCTTTATTAAAAAGAGAACCTTGCGGGGGTTGGCAAGCAGATCTTCAAGATACGCGATATTTTTTAGAACCTCGGTATATTCATCGTTTATCTTTTTGCGCTCCAGTGCTGCCAGGCGACGAAGCTGCATGTCCAGGATAGCCTGGGCCTGTATCTCAGACAGGTCGAACTTTTCCATCAGGTTCTTTCTGGCTGATTCAACGCTGTGCGAATTCCTGATGGTAGTTATAACTGCATCCAGATTATCCAATGCTATCTTTAAGCCCTCAAGGATGTGAGCCCGTTCTTTGGCCTTCTTCAGATCGAATTTGGAGCGGCGGATGATGACATCCTGGCGGAAGATAATATACTGGTGCAGGGCTGTTTTCAAACCTACGATCTTGGGCTGTCCGTCCACCAGGGCCAGCATATTAAGATAGAAAGCAGTCTGCATGGGGGTGTGCTTGAACAGGTTGTTCAACACCTGCTCGGGCTCCATGCCCCGGCGCAGCTCAATGACCACGCGTATACCGTTGCGGTCCGACTCATCGCGAAGCTCGGTAATTCCTTCAAGCTTCTTGGACTTGACCAGGTCGGATATCCGCTCCACGAGCGCCGCTTTGTTTATCTGGTAGGGGAGCTCGGTTACAACTATCTGCTGGCGGCCTTTAGCAAGCTCCTCGACCGAATGTCTGGCGTGGATGATGACCCTTCCCTTGCCGGTTGCGTAGGCATTCTTTATACCTTCCCGGCCGTATATTATACCCGCGGTCGGGAAATCAGGGCCTTGCACTATATCGGAAAGTTCATTAGGTGAGGCCTCAGGATTATCGATCAAAAGGCAAAGGGCATCCGAGATCTCACCTAAATTATGCGGCGGAATGTTTGTTGCCATACCCACAGCGATTCCTGAGGCACCATTAACTAAAAGGTTGGGAAATCTTGAGGGCAGGACTGTCGGTTCCATTAGGGAACCATCGAAGTTTTGTACAAAGCCAACGGTATCTTTATCAATATCGGCCAGCATCTCCTGGGAGATCCTGGCAAGGCGCGCCTCCGTGTATCGCATGGCGGCGGGCGGATCGTTATCCACGCTGCCGAAGTTCCCCTGGCCGTCGATGAGCGGGATCCTCATGGAAAAGTCCTGAGCCATGCGTACCATGGCCTCATAAACAGGGGCGTCGCCATGTGGGTGGAACTTGCCCATGACCTCGCCGACGATACGGGCACTCTTCTTGTGGGCAGAGTTATAATTTATCCCCATCTCGCCCATAGCGTACAAAATACGCCTCTGCACGGGCTTCAGCCCGTCGCGCACGTCCGGGAGGGCGCGGGCCACTATTACGCTCATGGCATAATCCAGGTAGGAATTTTTCATTTCCTCCCGGATATCTACTTGTTTAACCGCTCCAACTTGCATCTTGCCCTCTTATCAAATCTACGCTTTTATTTATCTGGTTAAGCATATCATAACTGCATAAATTCGTCAAAAATGAGATTTTTTAAAAATTAATGCTTTTTAAGGAGAAATCCAAAAATTAGTGAGCAGGATGCTTGCTGCACCTCTTTTGAATCTGTCATTGCCCGACTTGATCGGGCAATCCAGAAGGCGGGTTCTAAACCCGCCCCTACCTGTCATTGCGAGTCCTTCCAGGGAAGGACG
>CAZWOG010000147.1:0-2951 GCA_964635685.1 uncultured Dehalococcoidales bacterium
TGGAAAAAATTCTCGATTTGGCTAAGAAAGCCGCCGAAGAGGCGGAAGTCTTCATGGTTAAATCCACGGACACCCCTGTTGTCTGGGAGGCCAACCGCCTTAAGATGCTGGAAAGCAGCGAGTCGATAGGGGTTTCCTTACGTATAATAAAAAACGGGCGCATCGGCTTCGCATCTACAACGAGGATGGACGACCCGCAGTCGCTGGTCGATATGGCCGTTGAGACATCACAGTTCGGCGCCGAGGCCAAGTTCGAACTGCCTTCAATCAAGAAGTATCCTTCAATTCAGGTATACGATGCTGAAGTGAACAGCGTGGATATCGACGATATGGTGCGGATGGGCAACGAGCTCATCGCAACGCTGCTCGCCCATACGCCGGAGTTGGTATGCGAGGCCGAGATAGGCAAATCCGAGAGCGAGATCCAAATAATAAATTCCCGCGGCGGACAGGCCAGCTACCGCAAGAGCATGTTCAATATCAGCGCTGAAGGCACGCTCATACGTGACACCGATATGCTTTTCGTAGGCGAGATGGATATCTCATGTCATCCCATTCGCGATTTCAAGAAAATAGCCGACTCCACGATCGCACAGCTGGAGCTGGCTAAACGCACGGCCAATATAGCCACTGGGCGCATGCCCGTCATCCTAACGCCGAAAGGGGTGATAAACGCCCTGGGAATGCCGCTGGCCCTGGCGGTGAACGGCAAGATGGTGCTGGAGGGAGCATCGCCATTGGGCGGAAAAATCGGCCAGCGGCTCTTTGATGCGAGGCTGACGATATGGGACGACCCCACCATCGACTACCTGCCGGCCAGCCGCCCCTGCGACAGCGAGGGCGTGCCCAGCCAGCGGACGACGCTTATCGATAACGGTACCGTCGGCAGTTTTCTGTACGACCTGCAGACGGCGGCGCTGGCGGGCACACGCAGCACCGGCAGCGGCCTTCGCGCCAGAGGGAGCCTTCCCTCGCCTTCCACAAGCGCAGTGATAGTCAGGGAAGGCGAGGCCAACTATAGCGATATGATTCGCGGCATCAAAGAGGGGCTGGTGGTTGAGATGCTCATCGGGGCTGGGCAGGGGAACGTCCTTGGCGGCGAGTTCAGCGGCAACGTCCTGCTGGGATACAAGATCGAAAACGGGGAGCTTGTAGGAAGGGTCAAGGACACCATCGTCTCCGGCAATATATACGAATCATTAAAGGAGATACAGGCCATCGGACGTGAAGCACAATGGGTCGCCGGGTCGTTTAAAACGCCCGCCATTTGCCTGTCCAACCTGTCGATAGCCAGCAAGGGATAGTAGCACTGGAGGAGCCGTTGTCTTTAGAGAACTATTTAAAAGAAATAGCCGATGATAAGAAAGCCCTGGTTATCTCCAGACTTATCAAACTGTCTGCGCTTTCCCCCTCAAATCTCGAGCTGTTCCGTAAATCGTGGGCTCAGACAACTGTGGGACGCAGGCGAGAGATCATATGCAATTTCATCACACTGGCGGAGGGGGACCCGCAGCTGGATTTTAACGACATTTTCATGTTAGGCATCAAAGATACGGACGAAACAGTGCGCCTGAAAGCAATGGAGGGGCTCTGGGAATATGAACACCGCTCGCTGATCGACCCGCTGATCAGCATCCTGCGCAGCGACAGCAGTGAGCTGGCTAGGGCCAGCGCAGCGGTCTCACTGGGCAAGTTTGCTATGCTTTACGAGTTGGGAAAATTGCGCCAGAAGGACGGCGGTAAGGTGGAGGAATCCCTGATAGCAGCCATCCGCAACGATAAAGAGACCATCGAAGTGAGAAGACGTGCTGTGGAGGCTATCGCCCCCCTGAGCCTGCCGATAGTGACGGACATAATCAGAGAAGCCTATAAAAACAATAACGTACTTATGAAGGCCAGCGCCCTGTATGCGATGGGAATTAACGGCGATCCTGCCTGGCTGCCCATCATCATCCATGAGCTGAATAACATGGACCCCGAGATACGGTTCGAAGCGGCTAAAGCATGCGGTGAATTTGAAGACGCTCAGGCGGTGCCGCAGCTGCTGAAGCTTCTCAAGGACCCTGACACCCAGGTTAAGATATCCGTTTTATCCGCCCTTGGTAAGATCGGGGGCGATGAGGCTGAGGCTGCCCTAGAAGAATGCATGAAACTCTCGGAGGATTACATCCGTGATGCAGCCAATGATGCGCTCCGGGAGTTATACTTTAATAGAGAACCGTTCTCAATAGATTCGTTGTGATGGAAACCAATTTACTAAAAGGGCAGAAGGTACTGATCAGGACAAAGCGCATTTCGGATGCGTCCAACGATTATGCTTGGCGCAGGGATGAGGAACTGACCAGATTGGATGCCACACAGATATTGAGGATACCTTTCTCCAGTTTCCTTCTGGATTATAACGATGAGATCCGACACGAAAGCTCCCGCCGCCGCCGCTTCGCCATAGATACGCTGGATGGTCAACACATCGGTAACTGCATGTTCTATAACATCGACATGCGAAAAAGGGAGGCGGAGCTGGGCATCATGATCGGCGACCGCGATTACTGGGACAACGGCTATGGCGTCGATGCGGTCAATACGCTGGTAAACTATATTTTCAAAACCACGGCTATCGACAGGATATATCTGAACACACTGGAATGGAACCTCAGGGCACAGCGCTGTTTCAGAAAATGCGGATTCGCCCCTTTCAAACGGCAAAAGCGATTCAGCAACACTTTTGTAGTAATGGAGCTACTCCGCAGCGAGTGGGAGAAACGCAGCTCGCGGAACATTGAAAGAGAGCACGCCAGCAGTTAAAAAGTTACTCCGCGTGTTTGAACGTTTGCAACCGTATTAAATTGAACATTCCGTTAGAATGTAACCCGTGTCAAGTTATCTCTTGCAAGTGAGGTAGGTTTGCTATAAAATGTTGCAATTTAGCCTTAAGAGGAAGCATCACTCAT
>CAZWOG010000148.1:0-2907 GCA_964635685.1 uncultured Dehalococcoidales bacterium
CCGATAAAGTACAAGGATAGGATTACTTCGCGTTTTCCAAAAACAACTGGTGAAAAGCTTGATGCTTTACTATTAGCGTATGCAAAAAGGCTGGGAAGCAAGTATGGGAATATATTAGATTTACGCGAGGAACCGAGTCTGATCTCTGAAATTGCAGCTCACGACATGAACGAAATTGTAGATTTGAATAAGCTTCTTATCCAGTTAGATTATACCAATGAGAGTCCATATAGTGATAAGTATGAAGCTGATATTAAAGCAAAAGGATGGCTGCGTGTTGACGAACTACGTAAAGCTAGTGTTGCGAGCGATAGCGCATTTATCGCGATGTGGTTTGATGAGTCGATAACAGGAGAATATCGCAAAGCGGTTATTAAAGTGGTTGAAGGATGCGGATATAATCCTATTTTTGTTGATCAGGAAAAGTTCAACGGGTTTATCATGGATCAAGTTGTAACATTGATTCGTCAGTCGCGATTTATCATAGCTGACTTCACTTGTAAGTCGGAAAAAGATGATAAAAACGAACCAAAAACCCAGTGTGGTGTGCGTGGTGGGGTTTACTGGGAAGCTGGTTTTGCGTATGGTTTGGGTAAGCCAGTTATTCATACATGTGAAAATGGTGAAGAAGCAAAACGTCGGATTCATTTTGATGTTGACCAGTACAAAACGATTTATTGGAAACGAGGTGATTTGGGAACTTCAATTCGGGATTTAACAAAGCCAATTGATAAGCCTAACTTTATGGAGGAGTTAGCTATGCATATATTGTTTACAGTTGGTAAAGGTAGTTACATGCCAGAAAAGAAGTAGCGGTTATCGCCAATAGATGAAACCATGAACGCACTCGGTATAGATGTAGGCAGTTTGACGACGAAGGCGGTCGTGCTGAAAGATGACGGCGGCTTCGCCTTCGGCGTAGCCGATTCGGGCGATGATGCCGAGCAGAGCGCGCGGGAAGCGGTCCGGCTGGCATCGAACGGTAGTGTCGTCGACTTAGCCAATGGCTGGCACATCGTGGCGACGGGCGCGGGCGGCAAGGCCCTCGCGTTCAGCCAGCAGCACAAAGCCATCAATACCTGCATCGCCCGCGGCATCCACCACCTCAACCCCTCGATTCGAACTGTCATCGACGTCGGCGGGGAGAGCAGCGCGGCGCTGAAATTGAATGCTAAAGGCCGGCTCAGCGCGTGGGAGAACCAGGATAAGTGCGCCTCGGGCACTGGCATCTTCCTGCAGCAGATGTCCAAGATCATGAAGATGTCGCTCGCGGAGATGTCCCAGATGTCGTTTCAGGCCAAGGGCCGGGCGGACATATCGAATACCTGTGCCGTGTTCGCCGAGTCCGAGGTGATATCGAACGTGCACCGCGTGCCGCCGACGCCCATGTCGGATATCGTCGCCGGTATTTATGCCTCGATGGTGAGCCGCATCATGGCCATGTGCAAGCGCGTCGGCATCGAGCAGGGGGTGGCCGTTGTGGGCGGGGTGGCCATGAACAAAGGCTTCATCAATATACTGGAGCAGGACCTAGGATTTAAGGTCTTTGTGCCGGAGCAGCCGCAGATCGTGGCGGCGCTGGGCGCGGCCATAATCGCTAAGGAAAGCGCGGAGAAGGGAAGCGTCGCATGACGATAGTCGCCGGAATCGATATCGGCTCGCGGGCGGCCAAGGCGGTGTTGCTCAAAGACGGCGTGATGGCCTCATCCGTCATCGGCGATACGCTGCCCGACAGCGTGATGACCTCCACCGTAACCATGTCGAATCTTTTGAACGGCACAGGCTTGAGGATCGATAATATCGATTACATCGTGGCCACCGGCTACGGACGTGTGCTCGTGCCATTCGCTAAGGAGAATGTCTCCGAGATAAGCTGCCACGCGCGCGGCATCAACTGGTATTTCCCGTCGGTGCGGACGGTGCTGGACATGGGCGGGCAGGACTGCAAGGCCATAAGCTGCGACGGGCAGGGGCGCGTCACCAAGTTCGTCATGAACGATAAGTGCGCCGGCGGTACTGGGCGTTTTCTCGAAATGATCGCGGAGGTGCTGGGCGTACCTCTGGCGGAGAGCGGCAGGCTGGCCCTGCAATCGAAAAATCCCGTGCCTTTCAATACGATATGCGCCGTGTTCGCCAAGACCGAGGCCATGGTCTACCGCAGGAAAGGCGTGGAAAAAGGCGATATACTGGCCGGCCTGAACGATGCCATCGCTCTGCGCAGCCTCAATTTATTGAAACGGGTCGGGATACAGAAGGATTTCAGCATCACGGGCGGCATCGCCAAGAACAAGGGCATGGTGGTCAAGCTCACGGAGAAGGTGGGCCTTGAGCCGCTGCTGTGCCCGGACCCGCAGCTCGCGGGCGCGCTGGGGGCCGCGCTCTACGCCGGGGAGCGGCTCAAGGGGGTGGCGGCGGGCGGCGTCGAGATACAGTACGGCTACTCCGACGGCACGGGCGATTATTTCATTACGGTGGATACCGCAAAGTGCAACGGCTGCGGGCTGTGCATCGATGCCTGCCCGGAGCATATTTTAACTATGGCGCAGGAGGACGGCCGCGGGCTGTATGCCGCCGTGAAAGACGAGCTGCGCAAGAAGCTGGCGTACGTGTGCCCCGGCATGAGGGCCTGCGGCGCGAAGGATAAAAATTGTCACAAGGCCTGCGCGCGCGATGCCATAAAGCACAGCTGGTAGCCGTAGGTGCGTGGTAAAATGTCATCATCCGGCTCGACCGGGTGATCCAGGGATGGGCGCAGGCACTGCGCCCCTACTTTTCGCTCGGCGTGGTGCTCTTCACCTTCAACGGTGTAATCGGGAAGTCCAGAGGGATCGCCCTCTGGTGGTCCTTCCGGTATCGGAAGGACGGGGGTGTCCCCCAAAGTATGGGGGACTAACAGGGGGTTCGGAT
>CAZWOG010000149.1:0-2894 GCA_964635685.1 uncultured Dehalococcoidales bacterium
CACGGAACGTCTCATGAGAAACATGGGGGTAAAGCTGCGCAAAAAGGGTCCCCGGATCGAGATTGCCCCTGCCGAAATCCCCTCCCCCCTGGATGTCCGCGTTCCCGGTGACATAAGCGCTGCTGCCTTCTGGCTCGTCGCTGGGGCCATCCATCCGGATGCTCGAATCAAGATGTTGAACACAGGCGTTAATGCGACCAGGGTCGGCATCGTACAGGTCCTGCAGAAGATGGGGGCCAGGCTCAGTGTGGAGTGGCCGCGCAGCGAGAGCGGCGAGCCGGTGGCCGATCTGGTGATCGAGTCGAGCGAGCTTACCGGGGTGCAGATCGAGGGAGACCTCATCCCCAAGATAATCGATGAGCTCCCGTTGGTTGCCCTGGCCGGTGCCTGCGCCCGCGGGACCACCGCCATAGTCGATGCCAGGGAGTTGCGGGTGAAGGAGTCCGACCGGCTGGCGACGACGTGTAAGATGCTGCGGGCCTTTGGCGCCGACATCGAAGAGCGGCCTGATGGGCTGATTATCAATGGCCCAACTCGCTTTCACGCATCCACTGTAAACAGCTACGGCGACCATCGCATCGCTATGACCGCCGCAGTCGCGGGGTTGGTGGCAGTGGGGGAGACCATAGTGGAGGACGTAGCCTGCATTGACACGTCATTCCCCGGGTTTGGCGAGTTGCTGCGCCAGATAGGCGGCGAAATATCACTGGATGGGGCAAGCAATGACTGAATCCCAGATCAAAACGAAGGGCCTAGTAGCCATTGACGGCCCGGCGGGCTCGGGAAAATCCTGCACGGCCCGTTTGGTGGCAAAAGCTCTGGATTATTGCTATCTCGACACGGGAGCGATGTACCGAGCCGTCGCCTTGAAGATGCTGGAACAGGGTGTCGAGCCGCACGATTCAAGAGCGATTGAAGAGCTTCTTCGAGAAATCCGTCTTGAGCAGAAAGAGGAGAGTGGAAAGACGCGGATATTCCTGGACGGAGAGGATGTCACCGATGCCATCCGCACGCCCGAGATTTCGCTTTGGGTCGGACCGGTCTCCGAAAATCCTATCGTTCGCGAGTTTCTCGTTGACCTGCAGAGAGAAATGGGCAAGAAGGGGGGAGTTGTCGTTGAGGGTCGGGATATCGGCACGGTCGTTTTTCCTGATGCCTCTTTGAAGATCTATCTCATAGCCAAATTGGATGAACGAGCGCGTCGGCGCTTGCGCGATCTGCATGGTCAGGGCATTACTCAAACGGAGGACGAAGTGCGCGAGGCGTTGGCCAAACGAGATGAGCGCGACAGCACCCGTAACCACAGCCCATTGCAGCCGGCCTCCGATGCCATTATCTTGGATACGACTGATCTGACGCTCGAAGGACAGGTCGAGAAAATCGTCTCCCTTGCTCGCGAACGAGAGAAGCCCCAGAAATTGAAGAAAAATCCATGAGAGCCGGGTATTTCCTCGTCTGCCTGTTTGTCCGACTGTTGCTTTCGCTCGTTTTTGGCATGAGGGTCAAAGGAAAAAGAAACATATCGCTCCATGGGAAGTTCATCATCGCCGCGAATCATCGCTCGAACCTTGATCCCTTGATTGTGGCGACGGCTCTGCCGCGCGAAGTTCATTTTTTCGCCAAGATAGAGTTGTTCAAGAACCGGATTTTCGCAGCCGTCATTCGCTACTTGAATGCTTTTCCTGTAACGCGCTCAGGATTTGACCGGCGCGCGCTTGACCATGCACTGAAGATTCTGGAACGCGACGAAGCTTTGCTGATTTTCCCTGAAGGAACCCGAGCTCCTGCCGGCGGTTTTTTGCGGGCCAAAACTGGGATCGGATGGGTGGCATCTCTGTCGAACGCGCCGATCGTGCCGGTCTATGTTCACGGCAGCGACCATCCTCTCCGCGCTATCTTGCGGCGGCCTCGAATAACGGCGGTCATCGGGAATCCTCTGCCTCTTTCGGAACTTGCGCCATCCCATCTGCAGGGAAAGGCGAGATACAACGCCATCGCGGAAGAAATCTTGGAAAGGATCCGGACACTCTCGCTGGAAACGCCGGGTCGGCGGGTGAAGCAAAAAGGTCCCGTCTTTGAGCGAGATGTCATTCCTTATCCGCACCTACGCTGAAAAACACGAATTCATAAAACCAAACAAAGGAGTGTTTCACCCAATGAACGAGCGAACCACCCAAGGTTCAAAAGACCACGAATCCGACGAGAGAATGAAAGGAGGTGAATTGATTCCGGCGATGGAAACTCCCCGTCAAACACCGTCCTCCTCTCCTCCACAGGATTGGGAATATCGTGGACGGATCATCCCGCTTGAGGAGTTTGAAAAAGGCGAAAGGCAAGCGTCGGCGGACGAAGTCAACGAATTGATTTCCCTCTACGAGCGCACCATCATGGACTTCAAAGAGGGGGAAATCGTCCGAGGGAAAGTCATCGCGATCGGCGACAAGGAAGTCACCGTGGATATCGGTTTCAAATCGGAAGGAAGCGTTCCAACGGAAGAATTTGACAATCTGTCGGACATCAAGATTGGCGACGACATCGAAGTCTTTCTGGATCGAGTCGAAGACGCCGAAGGTCAGCTCATGTTATCGAAAAAGAAGGCCGATTTCTTCAAGATTTGGGAACGCATTGGCGATGTGTATCGTCAGAATGAAATCATTCAGGGCAAAATCCTGCGACGCATCAAGGGCGGAATGGTCGTTGATGTGATGGGAGTGGACGCCTTCCTGCCTGGCTCTCAGATTGATGTTCATCCGGTGCATGACTTTGACGCTCTCGTGGGGCAGACGATGGATTTCCGCGTCGTCAAGTTGAACGAGCAGCGGAAAAATGTCGTCGTATCTCACAAGGTTCTGGTGGAAGAAAGTCTGGCTGGCGTTCGCGAGAAGGTCCTCAGC
>CAZWOG010000150.1:0-1535 GCA_964635685.1 uncultured Dehalococcoidales bacterium
ACAAAGCGGCCGATCTGGCCAGCAAGCTTACGCAGGACGGGGCCAAGGTCATTACTATAATGACCGAGTCGGCGCAGGAATTCGTCAAGCCGCTCACCTTCAAGCGGGTCACCAACCAGCCGACCATCACAGGCATGTTCGATAGGGACAGCGGGGCCGAGGACTGGCATATATCGCTGGCAGAGCAGGCCGATGTAGTAGCCATAGCTCCGGCAACCGCCAACATCATCGCCAAGCTGGCCGCAGGCATCGCCGACGACATCTTGACTTGCACCGTGCTGGCCACAAAAGCTCCGATACTTATTTCGCCCGCGATGCATTCCAATATGTATGAAAATCCTATCACCCAGGAAAATATCAATAAGCTCAAGGCAAGGGGCGTGACCTTTGTCGGCCCTGCCGAGGGGCGTCTGGCCTCCGGCGGATGGGGCCGCGGGCGTTTTATAGAGACCGATGAAATCCGCGGCACTATACACCAGATACTGGGTCGCTATGGCGACCTGGCAAAGGTAAAAATACTTGTGAGCGCGGGAGGCACGCAGGAGCCGCTAGACCCGGTACGCCACATCAGCAACCGTTCCTCCGGCAAGATGGGCTATGCCATTGCCGAGGCGGCACGTGACCGCGGCGCCGAAGTTGCCCTTGTTAGCGCTCCTACTGCACTGGTTCCGCCCGTCGGTGTGAAACTGATCAGGGTTCAAACCGCTATCCAGATGCGGGACGCATGCATCCTAGCCGCTGCTGACGCCGATGTGGTTATCATGGCCGCCGCCCCCGCCGACTACCGCCCCAAGCAGGCAGCAACCGAGAAGATCAAGAAGGGTGAAACAGAGACCTTTAGCTTGGAACTGGCGGAGAATCCGGACATCCTCTGCGCCATTAAAGGCGATCTGATCCGCGTTGGCTTCGCGGCGGAGAGCGAACACCTGCTGAGAAATGCCAAGGAGAAGCGGCTCAAAAAGAACCTGGACCTTATTGTGGCTAATGATATCACTCAACCCAACAGCGGCTTTGATGCCGACAGCAACAAGGTTATACTCATCGACAGCGACGGCAAGGTGACCAGACTGCCTCTGCTGCCAAAGCTGGAGGTAGCCGATAAAATATTGGACCGCGTGGTTGCTATCATGAATCTAAAAAAGAGAGCTGAGGGAAAGAGCTAGACACTGCGGGCGATTCATGAATCGTCCCTACACAATTGCCCCCGGTTGTAGGGTGGGCTCCGCTCACCAAGAAAGAGGTACAGGAGATTTCTCTCCTGACGGGGTTTTAGGGGTGTCCCCTAAATCTTTTTATGTCCCCCAAAGTATGGGGGACTAACAGGGGGTTTGGATAACGAATTCCCCCGAGATTGAGGGATAGCAGGGGGTTGACCAGCACTCTAGCAGAAATTTTCTAGAAACCAGAAAATAGAGAAGAAATGGGAATAAGGCTTTCTGAAATACCTAAAGCGTACGATCCTAAGAATGTGGAAACAAAATGGTACCAGTTCTGGATCGAGAAGGGCTACTTCACCCCTAAGATCGACCGCAAGA
>CAZWOG010000150.1:1635-2864 GCA_964635685.1 uncultured Dehalococcoidales bacterium
TGGTACCAGTTCTGGATCGAGAAGGGCTACTTCACCCCTAAGATCGACCGCAAGAAGCAGCCCTTTGTAATTATCATGCCTCCTCCCAACGTCACCGGCGAGCTGCACCTCGGCCACGTACTCCCAGCTACAATGGAGGATATCATGGTGCGCTGGCACCGCATGAAGGGCGAGCCAGCGCTGTGGCTGCCCGGGACCGACCACGCCGGGATCGCCACGCAGTTCGTGGTGGAGAGGGAGCTGGCGCGAGAAGGCAAGACACGACATGAGCTGGGGCGGGAGGAGTTTCTTAAGCATGTATGGAAATGGGTGGAGAAGCACGGCAGCCGAATCACAGAACAGCACAAGAGGCTCGGCACCTCCTGCGACTGGAGCCGCGAGCGCTTCACGCTTGACGAGGGGCCATCCAAGGCGGTGCGCACCACCTTCGTACGACTTTACGAGAAAGGCCTCATATACCGCGGCGAACGCATCATCAACTGGTGCCCGCGCTGCACCACCGCCATATCCGACCTTGAGGTGGACCACGACGACCATGTCGGACACCTCTATTATGTTAATTATCCGCTTGTCGAGGGAGGCCATATAACCGTTGCCACTACACGACCCGAGACAATCCTCGGAGATACGGCCGTGGCAGTAAACCCGAACGACAAGCGCAATAACAAATTTATAGGCAAAACGGCGATACTGCCCGAGATCGGCAGAAAGATACCGGTGATCGCAGACGAGGCGGTTGATCCGGCCTTCGGCACCGGCGCTGTGAAGATAACGCCGGCCCATGACCCGGTGGACTTTGAGGTGGGCAAGCGCCACAAGCTGCCGCTGGTGAACATCCTGAACGCCGACGGAACGATGAACGATAACGCCGGCAAGTACAAAAGTCTCGACCGCTTCGAGTGTCGCAAGCGGATACTCGCAGACCTGGAGCACGACAGGCTTCTGGTCAAAATCGACAATCACCAGCATGCCGTCGGGCACTGCAGCCGCTGCAGCACAATTATCGAACCATGGGCCAGCAGCCAGTGGTTCGTCAAAATCGAACCTCTGGCCGCCCCGGCCATCGCGGCTGTGAAAAACGGTGAGATAAAGATCATCCCCGAGCGTTTCACCAAGATATACCTCAACTGGATGGAGAACATCCGCGACTGGTGCATCAGCCGCCAGCTGTGGTGGGGGCACCGCATACCGGTGTGGTACTGCGCCGACTGCAAAGGGCTGACCGTCAC
>CAZWOG010000151.1:0-2860 GCA_964635685.1 uncultured Dehalococcoidales bacterium
ACGGATTTGAAGTCCGCGGAGCCCACCGGGACCCATCCGCTCCCATAGCTAATTCACTACAAAGCCATGCTAACATAACACGCCACGATTTTCAATTTTTACCACCCGATCGATATTGCTGCTCAATCGCACACCTTACGAGACTGCTGAAAAGAGGTGTCCTTCCGCGGAATCCTTCCATAGAATTTTTCACATGGAAGGACCATGATTGGGGGATTAGGGGGTTGAACATCGACGAGATTGCCTCGTCGTTTCACTCCTCGCAATGACACTTACACCTCATATTCCATACTTTATCCACACAGAATTTATTGCTTCCGACCCCCAAGATGTTGTACCATCTTGATAGCTCATTTAAGGATGAACCTAAACCAATATAAGGAACCCCTGAAAAAGAAGTGCCCTTCCATGTTCTGGAAGGACCGGGGGTTTGGGGGTGTCCCCCAATTCCCATCTCCCCCCAAGATTGGGGGCTAGGGGGTTGATAAGACTTAATCAGATATCTCATAAATTAAGAAGGAGTGAACCTACATGCAAATCAAAGGTAAAACCGCATTTGTAACAGGCGGCGCCAGCGGATTGGGAGTTGCTACAGTGCGGCGACTTCACGGCCTCGGAGCCAACATAGTTGTCGCTGATATAAATAAAGACACAGGAGAGGCTATCTGCAAAGAGCTCGGCTCCAGAGCGATTTTCGTGCAGATGGACATCACCAACCCGGACCAGGTGAAGGCAGGGTTCGACCGCGCGCTCAAGGAGTTCAAGAACGTCCATATCCTGGTGCACTGCGCCGGAACGGGCTGGGTCGGCAAGATCGCCGGCAAGGAAGGACCTCACGACCTCAATATGTTCGTCAAGATTATCAATATCAACCTCATCGGCACGTTCGATGTCTGCCGCTGGGCAGCATTCTACATGCAGAGCAACGAGCCTAACGCGGACGGCGAGCGCGGCGTTATCATCAACACTGCATCCATCGCCGCCTTCGACCCGCAGATCGGGCAGATAGCCTACTGCGCATCAAAGGCCGGAGTAGTAGGAATGACTCTTGCCATCGCCAGGGACATGTCGAAACCAGGCATCAGGTGCTGCACAATCGTCCCCGGTGCTTTTGATACGCCGCTCATGAAAATGATGCCAAAGGAGCTGAATGACGCGCTGGCGGCTCAGATACCGTTCCCCAAGCGCTTCGGCAATCCCGACGAGTACGCCATGCTGGCCCAGCAAATAGTCGAGAATACTTTCCTCAACGGCGAGACGATTCGACTCGATGGCGCCATCCGTATGCCGCCTAAGTAACGATTATCATCTACGATAACACGGGAGCAGGGGCGAGTTACGACTCGTCCCCTTACCTTATAGAAAGAGGTGCAGGAGAATTTCTCCTGCCAGAGGTTTGTAGGTGTCCCAGCCCTTATCCTGACCCTCTCCCCAGCAAGTGGAGAGGGAATTAAAATAAGAGGTGCAGGAGAAGCTCCTGCCGGGGGAACTGGGGGTGTCCCCCAGATTTTTATACTCCCCCAAAGTATGGGGGACTAACAGGGGGTTTGGATAACAAGCTTTGAGTTAAACATATGAAAGCGATGATCCTGCGCCAAATCACCTCCGTAGCGACCAATCCTAATCCGCTCGGCGCCGCCGATGTACCCATGCCTACCCCATCCGCTAAAGAAATTCTGGTGAAGGTTTCTACATGCGGCATCTGCCATACCGAACTCGATGAGATCGAAGGGAGGACACCGCCGCCGAGATTGCCTATTATCTTAGGACATCAGGTAGTCGGTAGAGTGGTCGAAAAGGGACCCGGCGCCCGCCGCTTCAAAAAAGGCGACCGCGTTGGCATTGGATGGATTTACTCATCTTGCGGCAGATGCAAATTCTGCCGGGCTGGCAACGAGAACCTGTGCCCCGAATTTAAGGCGACTGGCCGCGATGCCAACGGCGGCTACGCCGAGTACATGACAGTGCATGAAGACTTCGCCTACACAATTCCGAAGGTCTTCTCTGACTCTGAGGCAGCGCCACTGCTTTGCGCCGGAGCCATCGGTTACCGCTCGCTGCGGCTGACCAATATCAGGAACGGCGATAGCCTGGGGCTGACAGGATTCGGCGCATCGGCGCACCTTGTGCTGCAAATGGCGCGTCACCGCTTTCCTGATTCGAAGGTCTACGTTTTCGCACGGAGCGAGAAGGAGCGGAAATTCGCCATCGAGCTTGGAGCAGCATGGGCCGGCGACACAGCCGACAAACCGCCGAAGAAGCTGGATGCTATCATAGACACCACGCCGGTGTGGAAACCGGTTGTCGAGGCGCTGGCGAACCTTGAACCAAACGGACGACTGGTGGTCAACGCCATCCGCAAAGAAAACATCGACAAAAGCTATCTCACGCAGATCGACTATCAGAAACATCTGTGGATGGAGAAAGAGATCAAGAGCGTGGCCAACGTCAGCCGCCGCGACATCAGCGAATTTCTTGCGCTCGCGGCCGAGATTCCTATAAAGCCGGAGATTCAGGAATATAAGCTTGAAGACGCGAACAAAGCGCTGTCTGAACTGAAGGCAGGCAAGATTCGTGGGGCAAAGGTGCTGAGAATCGACTAAAAACTCGGGCTTTGCCTTAGCCCTATTTCTATTGTATAATCCGAAGCCGTGGAGAGGTGTCCGAGTGGTTCATGGTGCCGCTCTCGAAAAGCGGTCTCGCTGTTTCAGCGAGCGCGGGTTCGAATCCCGCCCTCTCCGCCAGTTTAAAATCGCACCTGTCCTGCTATCAAAGTTATAACCTCATCACTACGCTAAAAATCTATCTAAATAGCGCCTTTCTCGCATCGACATATTTCCTCTGATACTGCACTCGACCA
>CAZWOG010000152.1:0-2858 GCA_964635685.1 uncultured Dehalococcoidales bacterium
AAAAAAGCAAAGGCTTGATAGACTACGCCTTATACACCTTGCAGCGCTGCCCGCGGAAGATGAAATTGCCTGATACGGCATCGCACAAGTCAGGGTCGTCATCGAGCACAGCGTTGATGTTCGACCGCCACACGCTATCAATCGAAGCATCCTCTGGATACCACCAGCCATGCTCCGCCTGAACAACATCGGGCGCAATACCGTCGAAATACCTGCACTTGAACGTCGCTCTGCCAATGGGCGTAGCAATCCATATCCAATCGCCATCGGCGATGCCCAGCGGCCCGGCGGTCTGCGGATTGAGCTGCGCGATAGGTTCGGGATCCCTCTTGCGAATGGAATCTATCTGGCGATCCTGCGAATGATAGAAACGGCGGTTGCGCGCGCCTGCCAGCAGCGTCATCGGATAATCGGTATCCAGCTTTGCATCGCTCAGCTTGCTTACTATCGGCTCGCGCCAGTATGGAAGCGGATCATATCCCATTTTTTCGAGCATGGTGCTGTACAGCTCGAACTTGCCGGTGGGCGTGCCGAAACCTCTAATCTCGTATTTGCGGTCGCGAGGCACCGGGTTATCGTAGCCCTTGGCAGCCATGAACTGCTTGAATGTGATGCCCATGGGCTCCAAGCGATAATCAAAGAACTCCTCCAGCGTCCGCCATGGCCAAAATTCCGCCTGCCCCAGCCGCAGACCCAGTTCGCGCCAGAAGTAGAACTCGGATTTGCGCTCGTATAGCGGCGCAACTGCCGGCTCGCTGCCCTGCAGATAAAGGGTGTAGTTACCGCCCTGCAGGCTCTCTTTCTCAAAGCAACATGCAGCAGGAAAAACGTAGTCGGCGATGCGGCATGTCGGCGTCATGAATGTGTCCATCTCAACATGAATGTCGAGCTTCATAAGTGCATCATATATCAGCCTGGCATTCGGCATGGTGAGCAGCTGGTTCTTAGCCAGAGTAATCATGGCCTTAACAGGATACGGCTTCCCTGTTATCATGGCGCGATACACCAGCGGAGCATGAGCCAGGCCTGTGACCCACGGCGTTGAAAGCGGCCGTTCCCGCACCCTGTTGATATTCTCTTCCACCATCCGGAACATCGGCCAGGAATAGAGCTTGAAGCGGTCCCCCCCGATTAGTTTAGCTTTCTGCTCCGGCGACAGCGTCGCACGCTGCTCCATCTCAGCATCCAGCCGATATGCGGGGTGCGGCTCCATCATCACATCCCCGCCAGGTACATCTATGTTCCCGGTTATCGCCGCTAATATATATCTCGATTGCAGGGCCGGGGTGCAGTTCGCCTGCTCTTCAAGGCCGTTGGTATGGAATATCTGACTGGGCTTAATGGTTGCGTACATACGCGCCGCAGCTTTGATCTGCTCGGCGGGCACGTCCGTTATCGACTCCGCTTTTTCAGGAGTGAAATCCTTAACCCGCTCAGCAACCTTATCGAAACCGTAGCACCACTTCTCGACGAATCCCTTATCGTACAGGCCTTCGGCGATGATGGTCTGTATCATGGCCATAAGCAGCGCGCCGTCGGTGCCCGGCCGCGGCTGGAGCCACAGATTGGCTTCTTCTGCAACAACAGTACGCCTCGGGTCGATCACGATGAGCTTGAGCCAGACCTTCTTCGCATCGCGGATCACGTTCCACAGCATGGGACCGGCCTGATGTGGATTGGCGCCGATAAGCATTAAGCACTTGGTTTCCGGACGTAGCGCAGGCATGTATATCATCCAGCCCGACATCAGATGGCTCAGCACCATACCGATGCCGCAACTGTGCGGGCCGAGGAAGTTGGGTGTACCAAATAAGTATTGAAAGCGGGTGCGAAATTCTTCACCGGTGTTCTGCTCACCACTGCTGGTGATAGCTAAAGCTTCAGGTCCATATTTTGATCGAATCTTGTCCAGCTTATCAGCTACCTCGTCTAGCGCTTGATCCCAGTTCACACGCTCCCACTTCCCCTCGCCTCGCTTGCCGACGCGTTTCAAAGGATAATTGAGACGATCGGGATGGTAGACATACTCGGCGGCGGCGTTGGCGCGAGGGCATCCGCCGACGACGTTGGCCCACATCTTGGCCATTATCGAGTCCTTTTTCACTCCCGCACGATCGAAGCCGATGAGACGACCGTCTTCAACCTTCACCTTATACCGACAGTGGCTGGCGCAAAAGCCGCATACAATCTTTTTTGTCTCTGTAACCATCACACACCCCCAACTGATGCGAATGAACTACGTCATCGAAGATTCGCAATTACTACCCTTGTAAAAACATGAGATGTTTAGAGATTCATATCTTCAGCAACTATAGACTAACATAAAGTCTTAATAGAAAACAGTAGAATCAATTTTAATACAATAGTAACTCCGACATCGATTGAACTACAATATAACCATACGTAATGAGCTACTGAAAAGCCAAAAAAGATATATAATACATGCGTAACCAGTATAAAATCCCGCGGAGGTCAGTAATGTTGAAATGGATGACACTCGTCATAGAACTCATCATCCTTGCACTGGGAATCATTGTACTGGTTGAAGGCAGCCAGGAAATAGCTGGAATAGTTATAATAGCCGTCTCAAGCTTGGTAATCTTATTGGGCCTTGGTTTACTGCTGAAAAAGAAGGTGAAAACTCAGAAGAACACACCAGCAGCAGCAGCCGAACCGGACGAGGAACCTCCTGTATTTTAAATGGTTAAACAAAGTCTTAAATATGACATCATCGATACATCCCTCGGAAAGATTCTAATCGTCAGCTCTAAAGAAGGTTTACAAAAAATATCAGTTCACATATCCCGGCAATCAGCCCTCAAGAGCCTAGCACAGCAATTTCCCGAATCGATTGAATC
>CAZWOG010000153.1:0-2827 GCA_964635685.1 uncultured Dehalococcoidales bacterium
GTATTCGATTGCAATTACCTCACCGGGAATATCGCGCTTATCACGTTTAAAGTCGATGACGCGATACATCCGCTTAGCACCACCGCCACGATGACGAACCGTTATCCGCCCCTGGTTATTCCGTCCAGCCTTACTCTTGAGGGGTCTTACTAAAGACTTCTCAGGACTCCACTTTGTTATTTCTTCAAATGTAGAGCCTGTCATGCCTCTGCGCCCAGGCGATGTAGGTTTATATTCTTTAATAGGCACTTACTTTCTCCTTATACTCCCTCAAAGTACTCTATTTTTTGCCCTTGCTTAATTTTAACAATCGCTTTTTTCCAAGGAGACACCTGACTCCTTCTTCTCCCTGGCCCCCTCCACTTAGCAGGCATAGTGATTACATTTACTTTAACAACATTAACTTTAAACGCTTTTTCCACAGCTTCTTTTATCTGTTGTTTACTAGCGCCTTTATCTACTTCAAATGTATATATGAACTTCTCTTGCAATGAAGTGCTTTTCTCATTAATGACCGGACGTTTAAGTATTTCTAGTATTTGCATGATCTATCCCTATACCTTTGCAAGCTCTTTTGATGGTGGTTTACAAATCTCGTCTATTTTCCTTATTGCTGGCAATGAAATCAGCATCTGACGATGAGTAAGTAAGTCCCCAACGTTCAGCATATAAGCAGGCAGAACATCTGCTCCGTTTAAATTTCTTGCCGATTTATATATATTGCTGTCCGGTTCATCAGTGACTATCATAAGCGAAGGACCTAGCTCTAATGCCTTAACAATTCGGGCTATTTCTTTTGTATTGGGTTCACCGAACGATAGTTTATCTATAATCTTTATCTCGCCATCTGATACCTTACCAGATAGAACACATCTGATAGCGAGTCTTCTCATTTTCTTCGGCATTGCCTGCCGATAGCTCCTAGCCTGTGGACCAAATATAATACCACCACCCCTTATTAATGGAGAACGAGAGCTGCCGCGCCGCGCCCGACCAGTTCCTTTTTGTTTATATGGTTTTCTACCACCACCGGATACCTGTCCTCGAGTCTTAACACCTACTGTACCTTGTCTTGCATTGGCATTCTGTCTAAGCATCGCCTGGTGAACCACCGCAGAGTTCATAGGAATACCAAAAACCTCATCGCTCAGATCAACGTTATCTACAACCTTACCTGACGAATTATATACCGGAACCTGTACCACCTTAAAAACCCTCCGGGCAGACGTTAGACAGTCTACCATCACAAAGATATAAAACTCTTTCGGCCTTCTCGGCTAACCTATGGTCATGAGTCACGACAATAAATGTCTTCTTATTCTTTTTGTTTAAGCGCAACATAATATCTATAATATCTGCACTGGTCTTGGTGTCTAAATTGCCGGTTGGCTCGTCAGCTAGTATCACGCTCGGATTCATTATCAGCGAACGAGCTATAGCTACTCTCTGCTGCTCCCCACCGGAAAGCTCACCAGGCTTGTGGTGCAGGCGGTCTTTCAAGCCAACTAGCTTTAAAAGACGCACAGCCTTCATATAATAACTCTTATTACCCCTGATTGGCAATACCGGACTGAGTACATTTCGTAAAGCGTCTAAAGTAGGCACCAGATAATATGTCTGAAAAATGAAGCCCAGCTTCTCACGACGCACTTTATATAATTTGTTTTCCGCCATAGTACTTGTCTCTATACCACCGATCACAACCCTGCCTTTAGTCGGTCGATCCAGAGCCCCGATCATATTGAGAAGAGTAGTCTTTCCACTGCCTGATGGACCCAATATTGCTACAAACTCTCCGTCCTTAACTTTAAGATCAACCGATTTGAGCGCCACTACCTTAGTCCTGCCCCTGCCGTATACTTTTGTAACCTTACTTGCAACAACAATATTCTTACGCGGCGCTTCATCCGCAGGACGGCTATCCTGTTTTTCAGTTAATGCTTGCCCTTCATTCATAAGAATAAAAACCTATACTGCCCGCAAGCTCTCAATAGGACTAACCCTCGCCGCTCTAATTGCAGGATACAATCCACCTATGATTCCCATTGCCACACCAAAACTTACAATAATCAATACTAAATGCCACGTTATAATACCGATATCAACATTCAAATATGCATTGATAGACTGTAACGCTCCGTATCCTATTAGAAGTCCCACCGCAGCCCCTAATAAACCAACAGTGATCGATTGCCCCACCACAGAACTGACGATATTAACATTAGACCAGCCAGATGCCTTCAAGATTCCAAATTCCTTGGTTCTCTCAATAACTGATATAAGCATTACTATGAAGATAGAAAATCCTCCAGCTACCGCAGCCACTAACGAAACTATCCAGAGAAAGCTGCGAAACGTATTCATCATGCTAGCAAAGCTTTCCATCATATCAGTGGCAACTTTTGCAGTAACAGGGACTTGGCGATCCGTAAAAAGCGCTTTTATTTCATCCGCGACATCTTGTACATATGTGATATCAGTCGCTTCTACATGAATGTAATTAACTTCACCTGCCGCCAGTGTTGGCATCAGCTTTCGCGCTGTACCAATATCAGTGTATATTGCTCCATCATATAAATGATTACCCGTCTCAAATATGCCTACCACCTTCAGAGTCACAACCTCATTACCTACAGGAAAGTTTATTTCACCACCAACTTCGGCATAATCCCCTCCCTTTGCCTTGCCGAATATAGCCAGCATATTGCCTAAAATTACCTCATCCTTCCCTGGCTCCGGTGCTCTGCCCGTGATTATATTGTCTTGATCAAAAGGATTATTCTCTTCCAGTAAGACAGATTTTTGTTGATCAGTGCCTCTCAAGGCC
>CAZWOG010000154.1:0-2811 GCA_964635685.1 uncultured Dehalococcoidales bacterium
CCTGCAGCATCGGCCTGTTGAAGCGGAAGAATAGGGGGCAGCAGTAGAGAAAGACAAAGGATTGATGAAAATATCAACGCGATGATTTTAGCTTTCATTTGAACCTCCCGTTGATATTAATAGGAATCTTACTTTGGGTTATGCGAAGTATATAGGATGGGTAAAGTTTAAGTCTGCATTGATATTTTGTCAAACGGAATAGTTCGGGAAGAGGTTGATAGCTTCGGCGAAGGTGTTATGTTACAATCTGGACAGGGCGGGTCAGCGGTGACCGGCCCTTCGGTCGTTTTGATTTTATGGAAAGATTAAACCTGAACCATCTGCTGCCGCTCATCGACGGGATGCCGGAATACGCACGGCTGGCTGATTCGCTGCAACAGGGCGGCGTTCGCGAGCTGGTCGTCCTCGATGCCGCCAAGCCGTACACGCTGGCGGCGCTGCACCGGCGTATGAAGCTGCCGATGCTGGTCGTGGCGGCCAGGCCGGAGCGGGCGCGGTGGCTGCAGGACCAGCTCAGGTGCTGGGGCGCGGAGGCCGCGCTGTTCCCGGAGCCGGATTCGCTGCCGTACGAGCACATGGCCTCCGATCCTTATACCACGAGCCAGCGCATTCGCGCATTGCACGCGCTGGGCGCCGGCGGTCCCGCGCTGGTGGTGACCTCGGCGCACGCGCTGGCGCGCATCACGCTGTCGCCCGAGAAGTTCCATGATGAAGTTCACACCATCTCGCAGGGCATGAGCCTGGACCTGGAACGCACACTGGCTTCATGGGTGGGGATGGGCTACGAGAACGAGCACATGGTGGAGACGCCCGGCAGCTTCAGCCGGCGCGGCGGCATCATCGATGTTTATTCGCCGGCGCACCCGATGCCGGCGCGCATCGAGCTCTTCGGCGACGAGGTGGAGAGCATACGCACCTTCGACCCGGCGACGCAGCGTTCTATCGAGACCGTGGCTGAAATAACTATCATACCCGCACGCGAGCTATCGTTCGATGACGTTGTAGCTGAGCGCGATGCTGGAACCATCGTCGATTATCTTCCTGCAAGGTCGATTCTTGTCCTCGACCAGCCCGAGGAGGTTGAGCGCTCGCTGGTGGAGTTCGATGAGGAATCGCGCCAGATACGGGCCGAGCAGATAGCGCGCGGCGACATAGCCGGGGATTTCCCCGTTAGCTATTTCAACTGGGAGGAGCTGTCGGCGCGTTTCAACAAAGTCGGCAGACGTCTCGATCTGCCCTCCTGGCGCAGCGATGATATGCAGGAGGCGCTGCCCTTCGTAGCGGCCCCGATATACGGCGGCAGGCTGGAGGATTTCCTGGCAAGTGTCGCGCAGATGGTTAATGTCGAGCGTAAGCGCGTGGTCGTTGTGTCGCACCAGGCGCGGCGGCTGACTGATCTTTTCGAGGAGAAGGATATTATCGCGCCGGTGCTGGCCAAGCTCGATAAATTACCGTCCGAGAAGTCTGTCGCATTGCTTCAGGGCTCGCTGGCCCAGGGCTGGGCCGTGGATTCCACGATCGTCCTTACCGATACCGAGATATTCGGCTTCACCAAGGCGCGTGGTCGCGAGAGGCGCGGGCCGCCGCGGAGGCTGGGGGCGCTGTCGGAGCTGACGATAGGTGATCACGTGGTGCACATCGAGCATGGCATCGGGGTCTTCGCCGGCATGAAGACCATGGCTGTGGGCGACAGGGAGAAGGAATACCTGGTGCTGGAATATGCCTCAGGCGATAAGCTGTATGTTCCCAGCGATCAGATCGACCGCCTCGGCAGGTATATCGGCGAGGGGGAGGAGCCGCCCGCGCTGAGCCGCCTCGGCTCGCAGGAGTGGGCGCGCACGCGGCGCAAGGTGAAGCAGGCCGCTGCTCTGCTGGCAAGGGAATTGCTGTCGATCTACGCCGAGCGCGAGGTCGTCACCGGGTTCGCTTTTTCCTCCGATACCGTGTGGCAGGGCGAGATGGAGGCCTCCTTCCCGTACGAGGAGACGCCGGACCAGCTCAAGGCGGTGACGGCCATAAAGCACGACATGGAGCAGCCGAAACCGATGGACCGCCTCGTCTGCGGCGACGTGGGCTACGGCAAGACGGAGGTGGCGCTGCGCGCGGCGTTCAAGGCGGTGATGGATGGCTCGCAGGTAGCGATGCTGGTGCCGACGACGGTGCTGGCACAGCAGCATTTCGAGACCTTCTCCGAGAGATTGAGGGCTTTCCCCGTCAACGTCGCTGTGCTCAGTCGCTTCCTCTCGACCGGCGAGCAGAACAAGGTCGTCGCCAAGCTGAAGCAGGGCGGTATCGATATCGTCATCGGCACGCATCGTCTGCTGCAGAAGGACGTCAGCTTCAAGAATCTGGGATTGCTCATCATCGATGAGGAGCAGCGCTTCGGCGTGGCGCACAAGGAGCATTTGAAGAAGCTGCGCCGCGAGGTCGATGTGCTGACGCTGACGGCCACGCCGATCCCGCGCACGCTTTACATGTCACTCTCCGGAGTGCGCGACATGAGCAAAATGGAGACGCCGCCCGAGGAGCGGCTGCCGATAAAGACCTACGTCGGAACCTACGACGAGAAGATCGTGCGCGATGCCATCCTGCGCGAGATGGATCGCGGCGGGCAGGTGTTCATGGTGCACAACAGGATCGACAGCATACACAGGATCGCCGCCGACCTGCAGAAGCTGGTGCCGCACGCGGTTATCACCGTGGCGCACGGCCAGACGTCAGCCGAGCAGCTTGAAAAGGTCATGTTCGATTTCTATCAGGGGCACATCGATGTGCTGGTATCGACGACCATCATCGAGTCCGGGCTGGACG
>CAZWOG010000155.1:0-2791 GCA_964635685.1 uncultured Dehalococcoidales bacterium
GATAAAGACCTTGATGCCCTTGTAAAGGCTCACCTTCCCGCTGAAAACGTACTGCTCGCCGGTGCGCAGCTGCCGTGCCATGTAGGGCTGGTTAAACCAGACCACCTTCATATTGCCGCTCTCGTCGCCGATGACGGCCTCGGCCGAGCGCCTACCCCCCGGTCTGACCTCCTGCGCCTGCCAGATGTTGGCCACCACCGTCTGCTCCTGCCCCACCTCAAGCGTGGCCACGCTCTGCCGTTTGCTGTAATCGATATGCCTCCTGGGGAAGAAGTACAGCATATCCCGCACCGTGCGCACACCGAGCCTGCGGAACCGCGGCTCCAGCTTGTCGCTGATGCCCTTGATAACGGTTATCGGCGAATCGAGTTTAACGACGCCGCTCGACTGAGGTCGGGCAGCGCGCTTCTTTTGCTTCTCCGCGACGGGTTTAGCTTTCGCTTTACCTTTCACTTCGACCTTCGTTGCGACGTTAGCTCCGGCCGTATCCAGCCACTTCAGCATATCGCCGACCCACCCCTCGCGCTGTGAGACCCCCATCCCCGCGTAGCTGACGCCGCCCAGATGAGCAGGAAGCTGGACGGCTCCCCGCTCCAGGTAGCGGTCCAGCCCCCCGAAAACAGCGATATCGCTGTATCCCTTCTGCTGCTCGAGAATAAGAATTTTACGTAGCGTGGCCGCGTCCACAGATGTTACTCCACGGAAATTATGTAGCTATAATGAGGCTGTCCGCCGTAGATGGACTCCACTTCCAGATGCGGATATTTATCGCGGATAGACTTGACAATGGCGGCAGGCTCGCTGCCCTCCACGCCAGCCCCGTAGTAGATGGTAACTACCTCTCTATCCGACAGATCAACCTTGAGAAAGATAGCCTCCATGAGCGATATCATATCATCGCCGGCGGCGATTAAATCATTATCCAGGAGGGCGATGTTCTGCCCTTCCTTCACGGACAGATCGCCATAAGCGGTGTCGCGCACCGCCTTTGTTACCTCGATGGTACGGACGTTGGATGCGGCCTCCTTCATAGAAATGAAGTTGGTGCCGAAATCGACCCCATTATTCAGCGCCAGAAGCGCGGCGATCCCCTGCGGCACGGTCTCCGTGGGGACGATGGCCAGCATCTTCCTGGTGAGGGGGGCCACCTGCTCCGCCGTCAGGATTATATTATGGTTGTTCGGCAGGAGGACGACCTTATCGGACGGCACCGCCTGCACGGCGTCCAGCAACTCCTGCGTCGAAGGGTTCATCGTCTGGCCTCCGGGAACGATGGCTGTAACGCCGAGGCTGCGGAACACCTCCTGCATGCCGTCACCCTGAACCACGGCCACGGTAGCGATATCCACCGCCGGCCTGCTGCTCAGCTCCGCGAGGTCCCTGTGCTGCTTATCCATGTCCTGCACCTTGACCTGCCGCAGCGCGCCCAGCGACGCGGCATACCCTAAGGCAGCAGCAGGATCGAACGTGTGGACATGTGCCCTGACGATATCGTCATGCTTGACCACCATCACCGATTCGCCTATATTCTCCAGATGCTTCCTGATCTGCACCAGATCCAGATTTGGGCTTTCTATAACAAACTCTGTGCAATAGCCGTAGGCTATCTCTTCGCCGTGCGCGCCGGCCGCGGTGCTGGTCGGCAGCGGCACGCTGGCGCCGGCCTCGATTTTTTCGCCCTTGAGATATTTCTGGAACCCCTCGAAGATCACGTACAGCCCCAGCCCCCCCGCATCAACGACCCCCGCCTCCCGCAGCGTATCCAGGAGCATCGGCGTCCTGTCTACAGAATCCTTCGCCGTGCTGACGATTGTTTCAATCACTTTCTGCAAATCATTCTTGTCGGCAAGCTGCTTGGCCGCCTGCGCCGACTCCCTGATCACCGTAAGTATCGTTCCCTCCACAGGGCGGCTCACCGCCTTGTACGCCAGCGTCGAGCCCATCTCCAACCCGGTTACAAAATCGCATGCTTCCAATTGCGACTTGCCATTGAGCGGAACGGCTAGGCCGCGCAGTATCTGCGAGAGTATCACGCCGCTGTTGCCGCGCGCCCCCATCAGCGCCCCGTGCGATATGGCCCGTATCACATCGGATGCGGTCCCGCCGCTTACCTGAGACGCCTCCTCCATGGCCGAACGCATGGTCAGGGACATATTTATCCCCGTATCGCCGTCGGGGACCGGGAACACATTGAGGGAGTTGATGTGGGGCACGTTTGTATCCAGCCAAACGGCTGCACAGTTGAACATATCTACAAGGTCTTGGCCGCTGCAGGAAGTAATGGCCCTCATCTTTTTCCTTACTTGTAATCGAGGATTACTTATGGTATCCTATGTGCTGCATTCTACCGCAAAACTACAGTTTGGTCAAAGGGGAAACGATGCCGGGTAAATGTGATATATGCGAAAAATCGATACAGTTCGGGCACAACGTGAGCCATTCCAAGCGGCGCACCAACCGCCAGTGGAAGGCCAACACTCATAAGCAAGAGATCCTCATCAACGGGAAGAAGGTGCAAGCCAACATTTGCACCAGATGCCTCCGCACACTCTACAAGCCGGTTGCCTAATCCGCATAAGGTAGTTCCCAGATTAAAGAAACTTTCTAAGGTTCTATTTCTTTATGCCTGCGTAACAAGATTCTTCGGTCGCATAGCTCCCTCAGAATGACACTAGACCAAAGCATCTGCCATTATTCAACTCGATAGGGAAACTTCCGCTGATCCCCTATTTGAAAAAGAGGTGTCCTTCCGCGGAATCCTTCCCGAAATGGGAAGGACCAAGACTGGGGG
>CAZWOG010000156.1:0-2779 GCA_964635685.1 uncultured Dehalococcoidales bacterium
AGACCTCTTCTTGTAGAGATTCAAGCTTTAACGACAAATTCAAACTTCGGACCGCCCAGGCGAACAACGAACGGCATCGATTTCAACCGACTGCTGATGGTATCCGCAGTGCTGACCAAGCGCGCCGGATTAGCACTCGGCAACCAAGATATAATAGTCAACGTCGCAGGCGGCCTCAAGGTAGGCGAGCCAGCAGCCGACCTCGGAATAGCCATCGCCATAGCATCAAGCCTGCGCAGCGCCCCGGTCGACCGCAACTTGGCAGCCGTTGGAGAGATAGGCCTGTCGGGCGAGCTAAGGGCCGTGCCACAAACGGAGAGAAGGATCGGCGAAGCCGCCAAGCTGGGCTTCAAACGCTTTATATTGCCAGAATCCAAGGATTTAAAAGCCCCCAAGGGTATGGAACTGCTACAGGCGACATCGCTCAAAGAAGCATTAAGGATGGCGATACCCAAAGTCGAACGCAAAGCTGACTCAGATTAGGTCGCATGGACTCCGCGCCCGTCACCTTATTCGACCATATGTAGGGGCAATCGCGATGTGCCTCTTCTGGATTGCCCGACTTGATCGGGCAATAACAAGTAGGAACTCCCCCTAATCCCCTCTTTAGTAAAGAGGGGGAAGCGGCCAATCCGCAGGGGGCGTTGAAGAGGTGCAGGAGATTTCTCTCATGCCGGGGGTTTGGGGGTGTCCCCCATCTTTTCAAAGTTCCCCCAAGAATGGGGGATACAGGGGGTTGATAGTACTTAATCCCCTGATTTCACAAGAGGTTTATATGAAGGACAACAAAGAAACTGCCCCAATCCAGCTCCCCAAGCCACGACTTAAGGGTGATATGTCCGTTGAGGAGGCCATCTCCAAACGCAGATCGGTGCGTGACTACAAGAGCGATGCACTGACACTGGAGCAGCTCTCACAATTGCTTTGGGCTGGCCAGGGCATCACCGCCGCGGACTTTTTCCGCGCCGCCCCCAGCGCCGGGGCCAGCTACCCCCTGGAGCTCTTCGTTATCGCGGGCAACGTCAAAGGGCTGACAGCAGGCGTATATCATTACAACGTCAAGGAGCACTCGCTGAGCCTGCACATGAAGGGCGACCTGAGAAATAAGCTCGGCATCACAGCCGCCTTCAACCAGAAGTGTATTTCCCAAGCGCCTGCGTGCATCTCAATATGCGCCATCTACGAACGTACAATGAAAACCTACGGTAAGAGAGGTGAAAGATACGTTCATATCGATACCGGCCACGCCGCTGAAAACATCGCACTTCAGGCCGTAGCACTGGGGATGGCAACGGTAATGGTCGGAGCCTTCGAGGATAAAAAGGTCAGTGAGATTCTAGAACTCGACGACGAATTGAAACCGATGTATATCATACCAGTGGGAAAACAGGGGTAAACCAGCGACTAAACAGGCTTGATGCCCTTCCTCAGCAGCCAGTACTCCAGGCTATCGGCAAGAGCAAGCCAACTCGCCTCGATGATATTAACCGAGCTGCCCACCGTGCGCCATTCCTGCTCACCGTCGCTCGACTCAATCAATACGCGCACCTGCGCTCCGGTCCCGCCGCCCTCATCGATGACGCGCACCTTGTAGTCCACCAGCCGTATCGACGCAAGCTGCGGATAGAAGACTAAGAGCGCCTTGCGCATCGCGGCGTCAAGCGCGTTCACCGGGCCGTTGCCCTCAGCGGCGGTGTGTATAATATCGCGACCAACCTTCACCTTCACCGTAGCCTCGGAGAGCATCCCCTCTCCCGATTCGAGCGTCGGGGCGCGCCGCCGCTTCTCGATAACCACCATGAAATCGACCAGCTCGAACGGGCTGCGATACTTAGGCTGCGAGCGCCGCACCAGCAGCTCGAATGACGCCTCCGCACCCTCGTACTGGAAGCCACGGCTCTCAAGCTCCTTCACTTGTTCGAGGATGGCACGCGCCTGCTCGCCCTTGGGGACGAAATCCATTCCGCGCTCTTTGGCCTTGCGGATAATACTCCCCTTGCCGGAAAGCTCCGACACCAGCGTGCGCCACACGTTGCCCACCGCAGCCGGATCGATATGCTGGTAGCTCTCCTCCCACTTCATCATGGCGGCCACATGCTGCCCGCCCTTATGCGCGAACGCGCTAGCCCCGACGTACGGGAGGTGGGTATCGAGCGCCATATTGGCTACTTCGCTCACATAATGAGCCGCCTCGGTCAGCTTTGCGAGCTGCTTATCGCTTATGCAGTTGACACCCATCTTCAGCTTGAGCGCCGGTATGATGGAACACAGGTTGGCGTTGCCGCAGCGCTCGCCGTAGCCGTTGATCGTGCCCTGGACATGTACGACGCCGGCTTTGACCGCCGCCAGGCTGTTGGCCACAGCCAGCTCAGCATCGTTGTGGGCGTGGATTCCTAAAGGAACGTCGACGGTCTTTTTTACTGCCTTGACCACATCAGCGACCTCGTTCGGAAGCGAGCCGCCATTGGTATCGCACAGGACGATGCACTCGGCGCCAGCATCCGCAGCCGCCTTCAAAGTTTCGATTGCATAGCTAGGGTTCGCCTTGTAGCCATCGAAGAAGTGTTCAGCATCGTAGAAGACGCTCTTGCCATTGGAGACGACATATGCGACGGATTCCGCTATCATGCGCAGGTTTTCATCGAGCGTGGCCTCCAGCACATCGGTCACCTGCCGATCCCAACTCTTGCCCACGATGGTAACGACCGATGATCCGGCCCCGACCAGGGCGCGAAGGTTGGCATCTTTTCCAACCTTCGATTTGGCATGACGCGTGCTG
>CAZWOG010000157.1:0-2778 GCA_964635685.1 uncultured Dehalococcoidales bacterium
GTAGAATATACCTATGGCCGCGATCAAAGATATTCCAATACCGCACCATATGGCGTAAGCAGCGCTAAGATTGATGCCTTTCTTTAACGCTATCGAAAAAATAGCGAACGATATGCCGTAGAAAACGAATATCAGCACTGACGGCACTAACTTGCTGAAGCCATCAGACAGCTTCATGCATGTGGTACCGGCCACTTCGAAAGCTATCGCTACAAATAGAAGGAACCAGCCCATTTAATACCCCCCTTTGCAATCGACGTTACTCCACATCCCAGCCGAGTAAATTTTCATCGACCTTCCTAGCGTGATATATCCTTTGACATTCGTACAAATTCAAATTTGTCTCCGTTTATTGTAGTGCTTTTCGGCTCCCCAACTTCGCGCATCCCAAACCTTTTGTAAAACCTGATGGCATCCTGGTTGTAAGTCTCAGCATCCAGCTCAATCTTGGCGGCACCCGCTTTAATAGCCTGCTCCTGCGCAAATTTTAATATCTCCATGCCGAGGCCCCTGCTCCTGAACTCCTCATAGAATCCCAGTACAGGGATATAGTACGTTCCATCATCGATGCGGCCCAGGTTCTCGGCAGACCACTGCATATGCCGTATCTGCTTGAAAAATTTCAGGCCCATGCATCGTATGATCAGCAGGGTCGTCTTGATCTGCTCCTTCTTATTGGCCTTCCAGTCGTATGCGACAATCATACCAGCATTCTCGCCATCAACTTGCATGAAATGCGTGTGCGTGAAACCCAAGATGTTACCACGATGACGGAAAAGATTTCTGTGGACTTTATCATGCGTGCCGGCGTAGAGCGCCGGCAGATACTTGGGTGCAGCTATGAGAGCCAGGCGTGCAAAGTCCTCAGCGTTATCAGTAACCCTAGCAGATACTATGCTGTGCTCACCCATAATACAAACCTCCTTCGATAAAAGCGAACTTTTTCTCTATTTCTGACCCTGCTTCCTGCCGGCCTTAATCGCATCCAGCATATTCTTTATGCCGTGCGTAAAAACCAAATCTTTATCCCAGCTCTGCCCATCGTAGGCCGTACTGTATACATTCAATATCTCGTGCAGGGTATTAATAGCGCGATCGATTTCCTCGATATCCACCGGGCACTCATCGAAAACACTGATATGCTTCTTGGCGACTTTCCTATCGACATAAGATGAAGTAGCATCCTCCCACTTCTTCAAATCTTTAATAGGCAACTCCTTTATCTTGTGTCTATGGTCCTTGATAACATCATGAGTAAGTTGATTAGGTTTAACCGCTTCCACCTGCTTCCCGAAGTCCATATCTTCCTCATTGCGCTTTCTGCTGTCGGCAGCGGGGACAGCAAATATATCCATGTTTTTCTCAGCGAAATCCAAGAAATAAAAGACGTTCGTCGTGCTATCCTCGCCCTCCTCAAAAAATTTATTGAGGCGCAGCAACGTCTCCAAAAGATGCCCGCGCATACTCAGCGTAAAGAAGGTATGGGCTACGTTCATTTCATCTGAGTAATCCTCAATAAACCTCCATAGGCACTTCCAGGTTATAAAATGCCAGTTGGCATTGTTTAATTCTCCCCTCAACATATGATTTAACCTGATGAACTCTTCCTCTTTAGCAGTAAGTTTCTGGTTAGTTGTTTTGTTAGTGGATTTCCCTTTCATACCTCACCTCTTATTACATATTAATCAGCCTTACTGGCAAATCTCTCTCGTATTAAGAGTTACAATATCTCTTCGAGAATCTCCACCGCATCCCGTACGAACTTGGGACAAACTGTAGATATCAACTTTTTCTCTCTGGCTATTTGTTCACCCTCAGGAGTGCCGATATCGCATCCCAGCAACTCCCTGCATATAATAGTACCATTCCTCGCCTTGAATTTCTCGGTAAACTCCTTAACGAGGGAATAAGTCTTTACCTTAGCTTCATCGTCATCGGCGTTTGTCCTGCCATATTTAAGACCGATAACCATGAACGCGCCTGTTACAGCACCGCACGTCTCGCCCATCTGCCCCATGCCGCCACCGAACGCCTGAGACACCTTCAATGCTGTTTCCCTGTTAACGCCCATATCGACAGCGTATGTGGAAAACACCGCCTGTGAGCAACTGAACCCTTCTTTAAAACACGAAACCGCTTCTTTAGCTTTATTCATAAAAACACGCTATTACTGTCCTGCTCTACACCCACCTCGTCCGCTTGCTGTGGCTCTTACCGGAGACCTGCACATCTATCCCCACCTCCGCCATCGCACGCTCCACCAGCAGACGGAACGCCTCGCGATCGGCTGCCGTAACTACCGCCCTCTCATGCGCTTCCATAAGCGCTACTGGATAACCCAGACCGCGGCGACATTGGTCCAGCGCCAGCGAATGCACCATGTCGATCAGATCATCGCGATCCGCGACCCAGTGCGGGATCTCGACTCTTGCTATCTCATCGCCAGCCTTCAAATAAAAGAAACTTATCTTGTGCTCACCGTAGTACTTCTGTACATACTTCGAGCCGCTCGAAAACACAGCCGACCTCTGCCCCGCGCCAAGAAGCGCATCAAACAATACGCCGTCAGTGATGCCATCCATATCATCACATTCACGCTCTCGTTTTTCCTGCCGGCAGCGCTCGCAATCGACAGGATCGCAGCCACAGACATAAACGCGCAGGGCGTTCACGACTTCCAAGTTGCGTGGGAAGCTGGTGTAGGCACACAGGGCAAAAGGGCTGTCGATGCTGCGCTTCTTCATACGATCGAAAGCGCTTAAATAATCTTTATCTAAT
>CAZWOG010000158.1:0-2760 GCA_964635685.1 uncultured Dehalococcoidales bacterium
CTCCTATCTGAAAGAGCCCTGCTCCGGAATACAGCATGGTCTTGGCGCTGTAGCCCAGCAGCCTTGGTACGATGAAGCATATCGCAAACTTGCCTACGATTATAGTGACAGCTGCAATGCTGACTATAGCTAAATTATCCACAAGGAAATCCAGGTCGATCAACATGCCCAGCGATACAAAGAACAACGTGGCAAATATATCGCGCAGCGGAATAACCTCAGCTATAGCCTGGTGGGCATAATCCGATTCGCTGATGATAACGCCGGCGGCGAAGGCGCCGAAGGCCAGCGAGATGCCGAAATGATCGGTAACGAAGGCTACCGCGATACACAATCCGACTATTGCCAGTAAGAAAAGCTCCCGCGAGCGGAAACCGGCAACACGTCGCATGAGCCATGGCAGCACCCACAGTCCCAGTACGAACATGGCCCCTATGAAAATCGCCGCCTTAAGCACAGCGATCCCAAGCGCTGAAGCCCATTCCGGCTCTCCGATGGCGGGCATTATGGCCATCATCGGTATAACAGCTATGTCCTGCACCAGCAGGATGCCTATCATAATCCTGCCATGCGCCGTATCAAGCTCGCCTCGCTCCATAAGCAACTTGAGTACAACCATAGTGCTGGACATGGCTATAAGGAAACCGAAGAACATGGCCTCCTCAAACTTCCAGCCGAGGCCGATGCCGACTCCGAATCCTAATAGCGTGGTTAAAGCAATCTGCATTCCCCCACCGATTGCGGAGACACGTCCTACCCGCCGCAGCGATTTAAGCGAAAACTCCATGCCGAGGGTGAAGAGGAGCAGGGCAACACCGATCTCTGCCATCGTCTCGATCTGCGCGGTTTCGCTGACAAAATGAGCACCGTATGGCCCGATGACGATTCCGGCTGCCAGATATCCCAAGATGACGGGCAGACGCAGCTGTCTTGCGATCATTCCGCCGATGAACGCAGCCACCAGAGCTATGACCAGTACGACCAGACCCAGCTGCCCTTCCATTTGCACTCCAACGCTACAGGTAAAAAGAATTAGACTATTCTATCACAGACTTTTTCAATCTTATATAGTTAAATCAATAAAAGTTAAAAGAGGCAGCGCAGGCTACCAGATTTTGGAACATCCCGTAGGGGCGATTCATGAATCGCCCCTATACGACTGCCCCCGACGATTATAAAAAGAGGTGTCCTTCCGCGGAAGGACCGGGGGTACTAGGGGTGCCCCCTAGCTTAAATTAAATGTCCCCCAACGTATGGGGGACTAACAGGGGGTTCGGATATTGTTTCCCCCGTTCACGGGGGACAGCAGGGGGCTCATTATCCCCATCATATCTGCTCATTGACAACGTAACACAAGCATATGTAAACTTATCCCTACTATCATCTTAAGGAGCTCAATTGTCAACCACCGAAAATAATCGCGACGTAATTTCCGAAGCGCTGAAAGGCCAGAAGGCCGATTATATTGAGATCCGTCTGGAAGAACGCGAGTCCAGCCGCATCCAGTACCGCGGCAGGGAACTTGAAGATATAGGACGCAGCACCAGCGTGGGAGGCAACGTTCGAGCCATGGTGCACGGCGGATGGGGCTTCGTCAGCTTCAACGACACCAAAGGCCTTAAGCGCAAAGTTGCGACCGCAATCAAACAGGCGCGCCTGGCAGGGCAGAAGGAGCGCAAACTGGCGCATGTATCCCCTGTAGTTGACATCGTCGCCACCGATATAAGGAATGATCCAAGAAAGATATCGCTCGCCGACAAAAAGAAACTGCTCGACGAATATAATGAAATCATATGGAGCACCCCTAAGATTCAGACATCCGTCGTGGGATACGGCGACGGGAGCCAGAAGGTGACGTTCGCCAACTCCGAGGGCAGCTACATCGAGCAGGAGAGAGTTGACATAACATTTCGCCTCATGGTCGTAGCAAGAGAAGACGGAGACGTGCAGCAATCGTCGTTGAGCCTCGGCTCCAAGGGCGACTTCAGCTTCATGAAGAAACTGCATCAGCAGGTTAAAGATATATCCAGCAGGGCAGTCGAGCTGCTGGCAGCGCCGCCGGTCAAGGGTGGGGAGTACACCGTTGTCCTCGATCCGGTGCTCGCCGGCGTCTTCGCCCATGAAGCATTCGGACACCTATCCGAATCCGACTTCGTCTATGAGAACGAGCGCATGAAGGATATTATGGTCTTGGGGCGCAAGTTCGGTGGGGAGCACCTCAATATCGTCGACGGCGCCGCTGTTCCCGGACTGCGCGGCAGCTATAAATACGACGATGAGGGCGTTCCGGCGACAAAAACGTATTTGATCAAAAATGGCGTGCTCGTCGGTCGGCTGCACTCGCGTGAGACGGCGGGCGTGATGAATGAAAAACCTACGGGCAACGCCCGCGCCATCGATTATCATCACCCGCCCATCGTGCGCATGACCAACACATACATCGAACCAGGCAAGATGACATTCGATGAGATGCTAGCCGACATCAAAGAGGGCGTATACGCCAGAAACTGGTACGGCGGCATGACCAGCATGGAGATGTTCACCTTCTCCGCCGGCGAGGCTTACATGATTCGCCATGGCAAAATCGCCGAGGCGCTGCGCCCTGTCATGCTTACCGGTAACGTTTTCACCACCCTCAAGAATATCGATGCCATCGGCAACGACCTTGATATGAACCAGGGCGGCGGCTGCGGCAAGGGCGCCCAGATGCCCCTCCCCGTTTCCAACGGCAGCCCCCACATCCGTATCCAGCGCTGCCTG
>CAZWOG010000159.1:0-2746 GCA_964635685.1 uncultured Dehalococcoidales bacterium
GGACGGATTAGAACGGCGACAAAACCGGCAGCTACTGCAACTGCTGCGAAAGATCCCATCACGCACAAACCCAATTGAATGGCCTCCCACCGCCCCCATGTCCCCGGGACCAGATGTATATAGCCATCTCCAGCCCACTTAAGAGCAAGGCCAAAGAAAGCCCCGGCACCAGCCAGCAGCACACCGAACACTACAACCTTTACCAGCCAGGCGATTTCTATACGCTTTTTAGTCCCTGTACTCTGTATCACGTTATCCTGCATCATTTCCCGCCTCCTTGCAATGCAGTTCTACATACTGTCACTCCGCAAACAGATCCTTCAAGTCCTTATCCAACTCCTTCTTGCGTTCCAGCGCCTCGCGAAATCCCAGCTCTTTATATGACTGTGCGGTGCCATAATCACGCGTTCTTATCACCACCGGCATAGGGACCGCATGCCCGAAGATGAGGGCCTGCTGCCTGCTATCCAGCTTCGAGAGCACAGCCTTGAGCTCCCCCTTGCCCGACATCCCCGTGAGCGCGCTTTCGATATCCCTCTCATTATCCAGAAGGCACGTTATTTTAGTGCCCAGTTGGCTCATAACCTCCTCATCGATGCCGCTGGGACGCTGGTCGACTACGAGCAGTGTTACATTATACTTCCTCATCTCGCGAGCGATTGTGCCGAAGATCGTCTGACCGGCCAGTTCGTGGCTGAGGAACTTGTGCGCTTCTTCGATGGTAATCACCAGGGGACGGGGTTTGGCGCTCCCCTCAGCCAGCGCCCGCTCCGTCCGTTCACGGTACATCGCATGGATGCGCCGAGTAAGCAGGTTGGCTACCAAAATATACGCTGCCGTATTATCCCCATAGCGTCCGAAATCGAGGACTACATGTATCCCGCGTTCCAGGTAGCTCAAAATGCTGTCGATCGCACTACCCTTCGCCTCCGAAACCAGAAATGGCATGCGCTTCAATACGCTGAGACGGCGATGCAGCGCCGCTACGGTTGCCTCGTGCTCTCCAAGGCTCTCCGCCAGCTCATTCAGCGCATCCTTACCTTCGATGGCAAGAAACTCCTCCAGCCACCTTCGTCCCTTAAAGTGACGGGCTAGCCGATACGGCACCCCTATAGCAGCATCGGTAAGACCGAGCGTTTCACGCAGCAGCGCGATATCATCCGGCTCAATCTCGTCATACCCTATTTCGACCTCATAATCGGGTGACACCTTACGTTTACGGGCATTCTCTGCATCGAGCGCAAAAATAGCTACTTTCGATCCGAAGAGCTGCTTCAGACCCTTTATTTCACGATTATCCTCGCTTGTTCCCTTCCATCCATACTCATTATGCATATCAAATATGAGGTTGATCGCCGAGCCCTCCTGCAATATGCCGATGAGCACCAGCCTGGCGAGGAATGTCTTCCCCGTGCCGCTCTTGCCAAAGATGCCGTTCGAGCGCATCACCAGCTTGGCGGTATCGAGGCGGACTCTGGTCTCCATATCAAGCGGCGTGCCGATGTAAAACTGCCCCTCGGCAACCGAACCGAACACGGAGCCGATATCCTTCTCGCTGGCTTCACGCACAACCGAGAAATGCGCCGGCACGGTCTTCACCGGTTCGGGACCTTCGAGCAAAATATCAGCACCACCGCCTATAGTGAGCATTGGCAGCACGTGTACCCTGCCGAAGGTGCTGGTGCCGTTAATAACCTCTGCAATAAAGGGATCGGAGATATCAGGCGGTGCAGACATGATTCGCTGATCTGAAGCATCCAGGGTAACATCCGTTACCATTCCAAAAAACCTTCGTTTCTGCCCCTCAATTGTGACATAGCGACCGACCGCCAGGTCTTCGACGGATATATCACCGTCGAGCCTCACGTCGATGCCCTTCGTCAGCGCGCCGGAAATAACGAAACCCAGCTTGCGATCCTCTGTCACACCTTTACCTTCTTTAATATTATGTTGAGTCTATTGGTATCACCCGCAATCATGAGCGAAAGCTCCTTGCCAGCCCGTACCAGAAAGTCCATCGGTTCCGAATATGCCGCTGCAGCGTTGCGCAGCGTAGCAGCGATAAGTTCGTTCGACCGTTCCGGAACATCAATGAGCATGCTGAGATACGCCAGCGACTGATTGAACGCGGCCACCTCATCAGGTTCACAAGAGTAAACGAAGCTATGGATCCTGGCGGGACGCGGCGGCATATACTGGCTGAACTTGCCACTATCGCCATGCCCGACCACCAGGGCAGTGAATTCTGTGCGCATCAGCTTCTCAAGCTGAGGATTGGAGCGATAGATATCTTCCTCATTAACATCGCCTCTCCCGCGGGCTATCGGGCGGCGGCCAGCTTCGATACTGCTAGTGGAAGCGCCTGATACCACAGCATAGATATCGATATTGCCCTCTCTCGTCCGTACCAGGCTGCCAAAGGAGGGGGGACAGTGCAGCTCGTAGCACTCAGCCATGAAGCTTTCGGTGGAGGATTTTATTACTTCGCCGATCTTCGTTGACAAACCATTATACCCCGCTCTATCCTGTTACCTTACAAAAGCTTAGGCCAATCACGCCTGCAATTATCAGAGCAATCGAGGCCATCTTCAGAGCAGTCACCGGCTCTTTGAAGTAGAATATACCTATGGCCGCGATCAAAGATATTCCAATACCGCACCATATGGCATAAGCAGCGCTCAGATTGATGCCTTTCTTCAGCCCTATCGAGAAAATGGCGAAGGATATCCCGTAGAAAACGAATATC
>CAZWOG010000160.1:0-2735 GCA_964635685.1 uncultured Dehalococcoidales bacterium
CTCCACAGTTCAGTTCGGCACGATGATCAAGGTGCAGGGCATGAAGCGCATCATCGAGTACATGGGAGCCATGTACAAGGGCATCCTTAAGAAGGGTTTCAAGGCCGCCAACGCCTTCGCCGCCGCCGTCAACGCCAAGGACGAGGCGGCATTCGCGCGCCTGTTCGACGCCGGGGCTACTATCGAGTTCCCCTCCGGCAAGAAAATCCCGGCAGGTGATTTCCTCAAAGGGTCAGGTAAGGATGTTAAACTGGAGTTCAAGGGCCTGCGCTCCGGCGGCTGGTTCACCTCCTGCGCCTTCGACGCCAAGGGAGGCGGGTCCGACAAGCACGGCGTGGTCTTCTTCGAGTTCAGTCCGAAGAGCAAGAAGATAATCAACGCGCGATTCTTCTGGAATTAACGAGGGATTTAACAATCAAGAACATTGCGGTGGGAATCCCACTCTGAATTCCCGCACTTGAGTAACTTTGACCTCATGCAGGTTGAAGTGTAGGTATTGTTATTGATCTGGCGAAATAATTATCCTTTGTTTCTTCGACTTCAGAATTAATGATATTCACCGTAACACTAGGTGCAACAGCTGTATTTTCCGGAACAGGAATTTCCAGCCCCTCATCAAGTAACACAGAAATATATAGGCCTCTTGCTTCCCTCAGCCCATGGAGTGCTTCTTCAACACTATCCCCGTGACTCATACAACCTTCAAGTTCAGGATGATATGCCACATAGCAAGTCTGGTTATCCGTCGTTATATCAGGAACTACTACCACGACATAAGGAAGCTCTATATATTCATCAAGAGTTGCTTTTCTTCTTTTCACTTTTCTCTAACTCCTCGAGTCTATCAGCAAGATTCAAAGCGGTTTGTATATATCCGATTGGCAAAGAACGTGATCTTTTTACTGTAGCTCTTAGTTCGGTGTATTTACAATGTATGTATAAACGATGCCTGCTTCCTTCTCTATACTCAAATCCTAAACCCAAATACAGTTTCTCAAGGTCATCACACGTCCAGCCAACTTTGCTTCGACGCATCCTTTCAAGTAATTTATCTGTCGAAGACATCCTCTTTACGAACCGGGTTTTGGTTGCTTCGCGAGGTTTACTCTAAGAGGTATAGAACACTTAACATCATCCTGTACAAGAATAGAGAATTCGTAATCACCTTCAGCTTTAAATTGCAAGTTGTTAATATTTATAATTGCGTTAACTATTACTGGCTTTCCCGACTTCCCTTTTGGAATGTGAATATTATTAACCACAGAAAGAATTTTATTTGCATCCTGATCCATGAGCATTATTTCAACTTTTTTATCTTTCTCCCATTCTGCAGGTGGAGCTTCCATTTGCAAAGCTAAATACATTTGTGGATGCGTATAAGGGAGTACAGGAGCGCTTATTTCTGTAAAAAGCCCCATCAGATTTAATTTTTTATCTGCAGTTACGTTAATATAATCAGCTAAAAGTGCTAATTTCACTTCCATAGTAAGGTGCATTATCAGCTTTTACGCTAATCTTGTCAAGCTTCACTTATACGCGTCCATATTTGAAAGCTGTGTAGCGCCGAGGCCTTCATAAATCTTCTCGTTGGCAGCCATGTACTCCAGGAAGGATACCTTCTGAGTCGCGGGCTTTCTGACCCACTTCTTACCTATCCAGTTCGTAATGGCACTTGACGTTGAAAACAGCTCCGCAGGATTGATAACCAGCACCTGATTATCGTTGATGGATATTATGTTCTCATAGTCTTTGTTAAAGCCAGCGTAATTTGTGATGATGCCTACGCCGGCGCACAGCGCTTCCATAGCTAAATTGGATACAGCCGAATGGGGCGCCGGTTTTTCAAAAACGAATAACGCATCGATTTTGCTCAAGAAACGCGGCATCTCCCACGGCGCCATGAATCCGGGCCAGGCATATTCGCTGATGGTATTCTTCCCCAGCGATTTCTGTATCTCCTGCAGACCGATGCCCTGGTGTACCAGCGTACAGTCAAACCTGTCGACAAGATTATGCATGTGGTCGGAGATTTGCCGCAAGCCTTTGCGGTCCCAGTAATAGTTTATCTTGCCTACATAAGCAAGATGTTTTCTCTCCCCTCCGGCATAAGGGATGGCAAATGCCTGAGTATCGACAATATACGGATGCTGGATGTACGTATGACTGTTAAGCGGCTTGAACAGATCGGCATAACGCTCTTCCGTGATTACCGCATCGGCGGATCTGACCGTTCCCTGCAGCAGGGAGTTAAGAACACCCTTCTTCAAGAAGTCCTCAACATCCGATACGCCATGGCGCAGGACATGTCGCACTCCGGTGATACGCTTGGCTATATGGCCTACCATGCCGTAAGGAGCAAGATATCCTGTATCCAGTATTTCTATGTTATGTTTTTTAATCACATCCAGTGTCAAATCCAGAAGCGCCAGCGACTGCTCATCGGATTCCGGTATGTGCCAAGGGATTTCATACGCGGGGCGGTGTACGAAAAAGTTCGATAGCTTCTCACCGGGCTTACTGTCACTCTGGCTTCGATATTCACCGCCGGCCTCCGGCCTGTCTGCGATGATATGGACTTCATGCCCTTTCTTGGCCAATCCGCGGGCCAGCCAGTAAGTTCTGGCCGCGACGCCGCCTTCCAAGGGATAATACTTGCTGAGGAGCGCTATTTTTTTTGGCATTTGAGACTAATTCCTTACTAATAGGAGTAGATGCGAACTATCCTATAAAAATCT
>CAZWOG010000161.1:0-2733 GCA_964635685.1 uncultured Dehalococcoidales bacterium
TTCATCTCGGAGCCAGTCGTATCGCAGGTTGTATTATAGCACAGCCGGTTCGCTGCACGGTTCGAGAGAAATAAGTACGCCTGCCGACAATACTATCGGCAGGCGTACACTTTTTATATCAAAAGGTGTCTTATGGCTTAAACCCAGCCGCGAAGCTTCATAGCTTCAACCACACGCTCGACGGCAACTACATAGGCCGCCTGGCGCATGTTTATCTTGTATTTCTTGGAGGTTGCCAGTACAGAGTTATATGCCTTGATCATCCTCTTTTCAAGCTTCTCGTGCACTTCGCTCTCATCCCAGCTGAACATGTAGAAGTTCTGCACCATCTCAAAATAGGAGACGGTCACGCCGCCGGCATTGCACAGGAAGTCAGGTATCACATGGATGCCTTTCTTGTATATTACGGCATCGGCCTCAGGAGTTGTCGGCCCGTTGGCCAGCTCTCCGATGATCTTGGCCTTGATATTCGCCGCGTTCTTTTCAGTGATGACATTTTCCAGCGCGCTGGGTAGCAGCACGTCCACATCGAGCTCAAGGAGCTCTGCGTTGGAGATATTTTTGGCGCCGGGGAAGTCTATAACTGAGCCTGTCTTACCCTTGTGTTTGCTGACGGCTTCCGGTGATAGCCCCGCCTTATTAAAGATACCGCCCTTGCTGTCGCTTACGGCGATAACTTTGCATCCGAACATCTCTTCGCACAGGCGGTGGGCATGCGAGCCGGCATTTCCATATCCCTGTATGGCTACAGTCGCTTTGCCCAGATCGATCTTGCAAACCTTTGCCGCTTCCTTCAGTGTGAACATCCCGCCCCTGGCAGTTGCGTCGCCGCGTCCGGCCGAGCCGCTGACAGATAGCGGTTTGCCGGTGATGACACCGAACTGGTTCTTGCCAACGATTTTTGAATATTCATCCATCATCCAAGCCATGATCTGCGGGGTGGTGTAGACATCAGGCGCGGGAACATCCTTCTCCGGGCCGATGAACTGCCAGATCGCCTGTGCGTAAGCCCTGCTCAAGCGCTCAAGCTCCGTCTGCGACATCTCTTTGGTATTGCAGATTATGCCGCCCTTTCCGCCGCCGAGGGGCAGGTCCAGGAGGGAGCACTTCCATGTCATCCAGGAAGCGAGCGCGCGAACCGTGTCGATGGTCTCCTCAGGATGGAATCGTATGCCTCCCTTGGCCGGGCCTCTGGCATCGTTGTACTGTACCCTGAAACCCTGGAATATCTTTATCGAGCCGTCGTCCATGCGCACCGGCAACGTAACATGGAGCTCGCGCATCGGGCTGCGGAGCATGGTGCGTACGTGAGGCTCCAGCTTCAGGATATCCGCACACGCGTCTATCTGCTGTCTTGCTACTTCAAACGGATTTATTCTTGCCATTTATTTCTTCTCCTTACCTTTAGTTATACTCACCGGGATTCCTTTACCCCGAAGGTATTCCTTTGCTTCCTTAATACTTATCTCACCGAAGTGGAAGATGGATGCCGCCAGTACCGCCGACGCTTTGCCTATGACCACCGCCTCATACAGGTGCTCCAGTGTGCCTGCGCCGCCGGAAGGGGTTACAGGTATTGAGACCGCCTCGGCGACGGCCTTGGTCATCTCCAGGTCGTAGCCGTCTTTTGTTCCGTCGGCGTCCTTGCTGGTGAGCAATATCTCCCCCGCGCCGAGCTTCTCCACCTTCCTGGCCCATTCAACAATATCGAGCCCTGTCCCCTCAGTTCCGCTCTTGATGGTTACCTCCAGTCGGGGCTTCTTGCCGCCAGCCTTATTCTTCTTACCATCGATGGCGACGACAAGCCTCTTCTTGCCGAACTTCTTGGCAGCCTCCGTAATCAGTTTGGGGTTTTCCACCGCTGCGGTGTTGATCGAGACCTTGTCCACGCCGAGGTCGAATAGCTCCTGCATGTCCTCGATGCTGTTGATGCCGCCGCCGACGGCAAAGGGAACGGTCACCACATCGCAGACCCTCTTGACCCAGTCCCGCCGTGTTTTCCTGTTCTCCACGGTGGCGAAGATGTCCAGGAAGACGAGTTCGTCGGCGCCTTCCTTGCAGTATGTCTTTGCGGCTTCAACTGGGTCGCGCGCATCGCGCAGGTTAACGAACTTTATCCCCTTCACAACTCTGCCCTCTTTGATGTCCAGGCAAGGGATTACTTTGATTTCTTTCATTTTACACATCCTGGAATTTGATTAAGCTCTGATATTCTACTACTGTGCTCATAGCGCGGTTGTCCGCCTCGATGCCGGCTTCCTCAGCGGCGGCTACCGGGTTCATGCCGCCTATCAGTATCATGCCGATGCGGTTGAGTTCCACTGGTATTTCGCATACCGGCTCGCTCGTGTTGCCCATCACCAGCAGCCCGCCCAGTCCAGCTTCTTTCAGCTTGGATACGACCGATTCCGCTGTCTCGCGGCACATCGCCGGTATCTCCCTGAAGTTGGCCAGAATCTTGCCATTCCCTGTTTTAACTATACTTCTAACCGAGGTCATCTTGGCTCTGATAAACACTTCCGACGGGTCCAAGGATGACCCGGCATAATGGACAAGCTCGATGAAACGAACAGGCTTGCGGTTTCGCACCTGTAATATGCCGCCGAAACGCGAGTCCATGGGGATGCCGGCTTTCAGCATTGCGCCGTTGATAACTATACTGCAGACTGTGGCGAACCCGATTCTTCCTTTAGGGACGGTGAACTCCCCCAGCTTTTCACCACCGCGTGCTAT
>CAZWOG010000162.1:0-601 GCA_964635685.1 uncultured Dehalococcoidales bacterium
TTTAGAGAAGAAATAAAATCTTATTATCGGTCGATAAACTATTTACGGAGAAGCTGATGAGTTCAGTTCACTGGTCGCGTAATACTATGCTGCTCAATTCGCTGGTCTTCTATCCCATGGTGTTTCTCAGGGGTTACGTTTTGTGGGGAAAGTCGTCGGTTATTTTCTGGATATACTCAGCAATCTGGATCGGCATTTTCACTCTGGGAAGATACTTAGTCTGCCGGCGCTGCAAGTACTACGGTATGGACTGCCCAACCTTCGGCTTCAGCCATATCGCCCGTATATTCCGCAGGGACAGATCGAAAGGCTTCAACGGGCGTGGCTGCGAAATCGACATAGTCGCGCATCTGCTTGTCCTGTTCCTGCCGATACTCGCGTGGATATTCAGCGCGTTCGATATAGTCGTATCTCAATATGGCACTGCAAATCACGCTCTTATGGGCGCATATGTGGTTCTGGTTCTCTCAATGATGGCTGTACACAATGCTACCGGGTGTAGCAGGTGCGACATCATCGAGTGTCGATTCAGCAAAGCGGCTAAGCAGCGTAGGTCAAAGTGATTGCGCAGTCGCTGCACTGAAGCATCGTTAAGAGCTAG
>CAZWOG010000162.1:611-2730 GCA_964635685.1 uncultured Dehalococcoidales bacterium
CGAGTGTCGATTCAGCAAAGCGGCTAAGCAGAACAGGTCGAAATCGACATAAGCAGTTTGACTAACGAATCCCTCTGTAATAGACTTCATGGGGGTCAGATAAACCGGGTGACCGCGGGCAGCGATGCCTGAGGAAAGTCCGAGCTCCACCGGGCAGGATGCTGGGTAACGCCCAGGGTGCACCGGTGAAAACCGGTGTATACGGAAAGTGCAACAGAAACATACCGCCCTTCCGCGGCTTGCCGTCGGAAGGGTAAGGGTGAAATGGCGAGGTAAGAGCTCACCGCTCCGATGGCGACATCGGTGGCGGGCAAACCCCATCCGGTGCAAGACCGAATAGCAGGGAAGAGGACGCCCGGCCTCGTTACAACCCTGGGGTAGGTCGCTTGACCCTTCCGGTAACGGAAGGGCTAGATAAATGGTCACCGTCCTTCCGGTATCGGAAGGATACAGAACTCGGCTTACAGGTTTGTCTGGCCCCCTAAAAAGAGGTGCAGGAGAAATCTCCTGCCGGGGGACTTGGGGGTGTCCCCCAATTTTAAAAATCCCCCAAGATTGGGGGATACAGGGGGTTGGTAAAAAGCGTATTTACTGTGAGAAGTTATGAGCGAAGAACTATTATCGGTAGAGTTGATTCGTGAGGCATTGAATACAAAATTTATTGGCAGGCCGGTCCTTTATTATCCTACCGTATCTTCCACAATGGACGCCGCCAAGATGGCTGTTTTAGACGGCGTTACTGAAGGAACCGTGATCGTCGCCGACCATCAGACAGCCGGCCGTGGACGTCTGGGCCGCGAGTGGGTATCGCCGCCGGGCAGCAACCTCACGTTCTCGATAATCCTTTATCCCAAGCTGGAGCATCTGCCGCGGCTCACGCTGGTGGCCTGCCTGGCAATCGCCCGCAGCATCGAGGAGGTTACCTTTCTCGAAACGTCCATCAAATGGCCCAACGATGTGCAGATAGGCGGCAGGAAGGTGAGCGGCGTGCTCGTCGAAAGCGATGTCACGGGTGATAAAGTCAACTCCGCCATTGTGGGGATCGCTGTGAACGTGAACCTTGATACTGGTGCAATCCCCGAGATTGCTGATATCGCCACCAGCCTTGAGAGGGAGCTTGGTGTCCCTGTGCCGCGCCTGGCTATACTGGCGGCTCTGCTCGGCGAGTTCGAAAAGGTGTACAAAGACATGCGCAAAGGCGAGCCGGTGCAGCTGGAATGGAAGCAAAGGCTGACCACGCTGGGCCAGAAGGTGACTGTGCGCTGCGGTGATGTGGTGCGAAAGGGCGTGGCGGAGGATGTAGACGATGACGGGAACCTACTGCTGCGCTTGCCGAACAAAAAGCTTGAAGTGATCTCCGCCGGCGACGTCACGCTGAGAGGGTAGAAGGTTAGGGGCACCTCCAATTCTCCAGGCAGGATGTATCCTACTCCTCTTTATTTTTTTATCCTGATAACAGTGCTGATAATTATTGAAAACACCCCTGCAGCGATTAGAACTATCCCTGTCCAATGCGGATCATTCAGCGCAAAGTAAACGCCGCCAAGTATTAATATCACACCAATTACAGCAAATATATTACCGGATAAAAATCTTGCAAACCTTGAAAAAAGGGACATGAAAAGGACCCCTTGTTAGAACACTCCTTTAATGGCGATTAATTAATCGCCATTACTACTTCTTATCCTTAGGCATAAAGGCGCTGAGCATCTCCAGCGGCAAAGGAAATACCAGCGTGCTGGTGCGCTCGGTAGCTATCTGCGTCAGCGTCTGCAGGTAGCGCAGCTGGAGCGCCGCGGGCTCTTTGGCGAGGATCGCTGCGGCTTCGGTGATCTTCTGCGCCGCCTGGAACTCGCCTTCGGCATGGACGATCTTGGCGCGCCTGTCGCGCTCGGCCTCGGCTTGGGCAGCCATGGCGCGCTGCATGCTTGCCGGCAGCTCAACGTCCTTGATCTCAACAACGCTGACCTTGATGCCCCAGGGCCCGGTCTGCTCGTCGATGATCTGCTGTAGCCTCTGGTTCAGCTTCTCGCGGTGGGACAATAGCTCGTCCAGGTCGGACTGGCCGAGCACGCTGCGCAGTGTGGTCTGGGCGATCTGGAACGTGGCCTGCATATAG
>CAZWOG010000163.1:0-2724 GCA_964635685.1 uncultured Dehalococcoidales bacterium
TTTATCTGAGCCGAGCCTCGTCCGGATTTGATATGTTGCCACTCGACGATCTGGTACAGCATCCCGTTAATCACGATCGTGAGGCCCTTTTTAATGTCACCGGTTCCTATCATGTATCTTACCCTCTCAATATATTTGAGCGTATATAAACTGGAACGTGAATATTCCGATGGAATTCATTCTATCTTCTTAGCTTTAGTGAGCACTGTTGCTCTGCCCTCCTTTAAAACTACAATGTCCTCTATGCGTACACCTCCCCATCCGCTGATGTATATACCTGGCTCGATGGTGAATACCATACCATCTGTTAAAATATCTTTCGATTCCTTGCCCACACGCGGCGCTTCATGGGTAGCCAGCCCTATTCCGTGTCCGAGGCCGTGTCCGAAGCTTTCTCCGTATCCACCCTGCTCGATAACCGTCCGGGCCAGGCTATCCGCAGTATCGCCGGTCATCCCTGATTCTAAAGTAGCAATAGCGGTGAGCTGGGCTCCCAGTACCAAGTCATATATTTTACCAAATTTTTCATCCTGTTTCCCTAGACAGACCGTTCGGGACAGGTCGCTGGTATATCCTCCTATGCTTGCTCCCATATCTATGATCACGGGCTCGGCGGCAGCGATAGGATGGTCGGTGGGCTGGTGGTGCGGTTTAGCTGCGTTAGGGCCGGATGCAACAATGATATTAAATGGGAGAACACCGCTTCCATTCTCGCGCATGGTCTTTTCCAACTCCCATGCCACTTCAGCCTCGGTCATCCCGGCACGTATTTCACGAGCGACCTTCTCAAATGCAGCATCGCATACTTTTATAGCTTTTATCATAAGCGCCAATTCGTCATCGTCTTTTACGGCGCGCAGTGATTCCACAAGACCTTCAGTTGGTATCAGCTCTTTTCCCTGGATGTTTGCTGTAACGGAGCGGTATGTCGCAAAGGAAATATCATTAGCATCGAAGCCTATTGTCTTAATATTGGAAGATGAAGTCAGTTCATTGAGCCACTTTGAAATGGCTCCTTGCGTTTGAAAGATTTTGAAATCGGGCGCCTGGCCTTCGGCCTGCTCGATATAACGGAAGTCTGTTGCCAGGATAGCATCAGACTGGGTAATAAAAAGATATCCTGATGAACCGGTGAATCCACTGAGGTAGCGTCGGTTTTCCGCTTGTGAGACAAAAATGGCATCCAGGCCGTTTTCGGCGATACGCTGGCGTATCCTCTTAAGGCGCTCTATCATTTTTTTCTCTTGACGATGTCTACTAATAAATCTATAGCATCGATATATCCCTGCCAGCCCAGTCCGCATATCTGTGCCCTGGCCAAGTCCTCGATAACGGACTTATTGCGCCATTCTTCGCGGGAGTGTATATCGGAGAGGTGCACTTCGATAATGGGGAGGTTGCTATCTTCCAGTGCATCCCTTAAGGAGAGTCCGTAATGGGTGAGCGCTCCGGGGTTTATTATAATCCCGTCAGCTTTTAGCGCCTCTTCCTGAATGAAATCGATCAGTGCACCTTCATGGTTTGACTGGTAAACCTTGACCGAGGCGCCTAGTTCCCTGGCCCGTTGAGTGACAATGGCCTCCAGTTCAGGAAGCGTCTTATCACCGTACAGGTCGCGGTTTCTTTTGCCAAGCAGATTTAGATTCGGGCCGTGTATAAGCAGTATTTTCATGCTAGTCCCCCTGCTTTTTTGCTCTGGGATGCGAAGCCAGATATACCTTTCTCGCCTGTGTCTGGGTTACATGTGTATATATCTGGGTAGTGGAAAGACTTGCGTGACCGAGCAGTTCCTGAACTACCCTTAAATCCGCACCGCCGTCGAGTAGATGTGTGGCAAAGCTGTGACGTATCATGTGTGGAAACACCCTCTTAGTTAAGCCTGCTGCGGCGGCGTAGCGCGATAGCGTCTGCTGGATGGAACGTTTCGATAACCTTCTGCCGTATCTGTTAAGAAATAGCGCATCGGTGGACCGTTGCCCTGTCAGCTTAGGCCGTCCTTCACGGAGGTAGCAGTCAATAGCATTTACTGCGGGCTTTCCCATGAGCGTGATTCGTTCCTTTGATCCCTTGCCTAACACGCGGATTTCCCGTTCCTCAAGATTAACGTTTACAATATCGAGGCTGGCGATCTCGCTAACCCGGAGCCCTGAGGCATAAAGAAGCTCCAGCATAGCCTTGTCCCGCATGCCCAGCGGCGTGCTGATATCCGGTGCCATTATGATCTTGTTGACCTCGTCGGTGGACAGGAACGCAGGCAGCCTCTTGGTAAGCTTTGGAGAAGATATGGTAAGCAGTGGATTTTTCGTAATGATATTCGTTTGAGTGAGATACGAATAGAACGAGCGCAGCGCACTGAGTTTACGCGCAACACTGGATTTCTCAAACCCCTCTTCGAGTAGTGAAGCTATATAGCGGCGGAGCAGCTGGATATCGACATCCTCCAGCGTCGCAATATTCTCTTTAACTGCGTAATCTATGAAGTGCCGTAAATCATGCAGGTAATTACGTAGCGTATATTGCGAAGCGTGGCGCTCTATCTCTAAATAACGTTTAAAATCGTTAAGCAATGAGGCTACATTTTTTTCATCCTGCAGGAAGGGAATCATGTTTTGACAGCCTCCCGTTTCAGGTTATCCAACGTAGTGCTGAATGCGCATTGCGTACACTTTGCCGCGCCTTTACCGCTCATCACCATGAGACCGCGACACTGAGGGCAGAGGTTAG
>CAZWOG010000164.1:0-2724 GCA_964635685.1 uncultured Dehalococcoidales bacterium
TAAGTATTTTTGTATTTTCACTATGATTATTAAAATTACCCATTTTTGGATATTTATTTCTGTCTATTTTAATACCCTTATTCCAAGGAATCCCTCCTCTTGTAAATGTCATTATAATCCTTGCCAACCCTCCTCACGCATTCTTGTTATTACTTCTGAATTTACAAGAAATGTTACTTTTACTATTATCATCCAACCACTATTTGTAGTAGAGAAAACTCCAGAAGTATAACTCCATGAATCTCCAGATTGAGCTGTTTGACATCCATCCCCAGTTATTCCTGTAAATGTTCCAGCACTATAAGCTTTTCCTAAATCTAACCAACCTGTTTGAGATGGTAACTTTATTTCTACATTAACATTTCCAGCTGAACCTTTAGCCACAACATCTGTGGAAGTTAGTCCTTCCAATTCTATTTTTCCATTTGTATGTGGAGTTCCATTATGCCTAAATGATCTAAATAAAACTACTGGTAATGTCATTGTAGTATAATTTGGTCCACCTATTGGTAAATAACCCGATGAAAAATTAAGTGTGGGAGTAACTAAGGTTCCATTATAAACTTGAGCTGAAGATTTACCTAATACATTTTGTGATCTCCAAGAACCAGATATTTGTGATGGAATCGTAATATATGTTCCTGAAGGTAATCTATACCACTCGTCATCAAAATATTCATTCCAATCATCAGATGTTCCAGTAACTCCTGATGAATATGTATCTAATAATCTATTTTCTGTTGCTGATACTTGACCACCATTATTACCATATGCATTATAACAAGTTGCAGTCACTGTTAAATTAATAGAACGATTACTTGCAGTTGTTATTGTCATTGGATAATTATAAGCACCTATTGTATCACCAGTGCATGGGTATCTATTTATATTTGTATGTCCAGTTCCTACCTTTGAACAATATGAATTGTCTGGAGTTATAGTTGCGGTTGCTGCTGCAGTTAATGCTAATTGGAATATTGTTCTATCAGTTCTCCAAGCATCTTTGAAGCATTCTTGACTACTACAAGTCACATTAAATATAGAATTAGTATAATAATACTCTAATCCACTAAGATATTTACTTCTTTTTGTTGATTCAACAATTTTTGGTGCAGCAATTAATATTGGAGAGGTATCTGCATTTGGATCATACCATATTTTATAAACTGCAGAAGAAACATTTGTAGTTAAACCATCACGGTAAAGATAAATATAATTATATCCTTTTCTTAAAGCAGTGGAACCAGTAATATTTATTTGACCACTACCAACTTGCCATTTTCTAAAGTTATTATATTTTCCTACTGCAAGAATTCTTGTGCATCCACTCCATAAAGGAGTGTATGTTTGTTTTGATCCCCTATTAGATTCATTAAATTTAGAAACTAAACTAATAGAACTGGCTGCAACTGAAACTGAATTTATAAGAGTTTTTAAAGTTCCTTCATCAGCTTTACCAAATGTAATTCCATTACTAGCCCCATTAGCATTAAATAAATAAGTAGAATCGTCAAATATATATGTAACTGATGAAGATGGACCATATCCAGCTTCATACACCCAATTTGATAATGAACCACTTGCCAATCTCCCAGAATGTGCAGTTCGATTACAAACTAAAGCTTTACCTGCTAAACTTATTGCATCAGCTGGAGCTAATTCACTAAGTAATTCATTAACCTCATCTAGTGCATCTGTAGTTTTTGTTGAAGTAGTCCAACTTAAGCAACCATCAGATAAAGATCCATCCGTTGGTAATCCAATAGTTGTACTTGATATACAACCAACAAATTTACTACCCTTTACTACTCCAGTAGAAGAAATATAACCCATATTATATATACCATAAGTCTCCCAATTCTTATTTGTATCAATAGTTAAATCTGATAAATTAGATACACCACCAGTTGCTCCACTCTTTTTTGGTTTCCAGGCAAGTAGCGAATTATCCCAAACTATACTACTATTTTGCCATAAAGCTGAATTCCAATTGTTTCTTTTAAACGCTGAACTTGCAAGATATTTAGATAATGCCGCAGAACTCCCAGGAAATCTATATCTAATATTGCTTGAATCTGCAAATCTGGATATAGAATTAGTCGAAGTTATATATAAGGTGGGATTAAAAGTTCCACCTAAAGCATCTATACGTGAATCTATACTACCAGATAAAGTATCAATCCAGGTTTTATTATAAATATTAGAACTCGTAGGATAAAGAGTGTGATCAAATAAATCTTTAACTCTTTGCCCAGAGTTATAAGCTTTTTTAGTAAGAGAAGATACAGAATAGAATTGATAAGCTCCACTCCAAGCTACATCACTTGTAGCAGAAGTTCCGCTCTCTTGATACAATGCATTAAGCCATCCCAATAATTGAGAAGATGGATAATGAATAACTTTATTTGAAGAATGTAAATAATCTGAATGGCCCATTGTAGAAGGATAATAAATTCCTTTATTTGAGGACCAGTTAAAGAGAGAATCTATACGTGAATCTAAATTACTTGATATTGTATTAATTAAAGAACGATTTATATTACTGCTTCCAGCAAATATAGTTTTTGCATTACTTGAAAAATTGAAAAGATTTTTACCAAGAGATGATGGATAAAATATCACTCTAGAATTAGATGAAAATGGAATATATCCTTTTCCTAATGACGATGGATAGAATCTACCAATTGCATTATTACTGGCCATATATCCAGTTATATAAGAAGC
>CAZWOG010000165.1:0-2706 GCA_964635685.1 uncultured Dehalococcoidales bacterium
TTAATATGAAACCCCTGATTAAAGATTATCAACCCCCTGTATCCCCCAGTCTTGGGGGATTTTATTGAGGAGAATTAGGGGACACCCCTAAAACCCCGGTCCTTCCGCGGAAGGGCATCTCTTTCAGAGGTTCACTGATTTATTTCTTGCTATCCTTGCTGTCTCTGTCCGGCTGCGGCGGTGCCGGGTTGATGTAGCCCTGTTGCAGGATCTTCGGCACCAGCGCTATCATTTCGTCCGTGGTGAACGGGCCGTATTTCAAATCTTTATATACCGATTTCACTTCGATGGGCTCGCTGTAGATGCCTACCCTGCCGCCCTCAGCGTGGAAGACCTGGCCGTTTATGTTCAATGCCTGATCGGTGGCAAGATATACGATGATTGGCGGGATATGCTCGGGTCCCGGCATGGCCAGCATGAGCTCGGCCTCTGCTTTGGTCATGACGCCGGCCTCGACGCGCTTCCAGGTTCCCTTAACGACCTCGTCGCTCATAGTCATCCGTGTGGCCGCTATCGGGGCGAAGGCGTTGCATGTTACGCTGTAGCGTCCCATCTCCCGTGCTATCGAGCGGGTCAGGCTGACCACGCCGCCCTTGACCGCGCCGTAGTTGACATGTCCCATTGTGCCGCGCCAGGCATCGGAGGTGACGTTGATGATGCGGCCGGACTTCTGCTCGCGCATGAGCACGCAGGCATGGCGGCAGGTGTTGAAGGTTCCCTTGAGGTGCACGGCGACGACGGAGTCCCACTCGTCCTCGCTCATGTTCCAGATCATCCTGTCGCGCAGCATGCCGTGGCAGTTGACTAGGATATCGAGCTTGCCGAACTCTTTCGCGCAGGTGTTGATAAGCTTCTCGGATGCTTTGAAATCGACTACCGAATCATAGTTGGCGATAGCCTTGACGCCGATGGCCTTTACCGCGTCGACTACCTTATCGACAGCCGTCTTCTCCGTACCGGCTCCCGCTCTATCGGCACCGATGTCGTTACAGACGACGTTAGCGCCTTCTCTGGCCAGGGCTAAACATACTTCTCGTCCAATGCCACCGGCAGCACCGGTGACAACTGCATTCCTACCTTTTAAGTGCTTGCTCAAGTCTTCCCTCCTAGGCAAAGATTTCGGTTAAAAATATACCATATACGAAGGCTTTTTTGCAAACTTCGATTCCTCCTTGATGGATGTTTAGGAAAGTAATTAGCGGTCGGGATGTGAGATGATTTCCAAACCCCCTGTTAGTCCCCCATACTTTGGGGGACATTGAAAAATGGGGGACACCCCCCAAACCCCCGCCAGAGGGCGATCCCTCTGGACTTCCCGATTCTAATTAACAATTGTTTTAAAGAATTAGGGGAAACCCTTAAAACCCCGGCAGGAGATTTCTCCTGCACCTCTTTTTTTTAAGCTAACTCTTTCTTGAGGAAAGAGGCTGGGTTAAGGTCGATAAGCTGTCGACAGTCTCGTTCCGTCGAAGGGCTCAATCCTGTGGTGGTATGTCAAAAATATACCTTTATCCTTGACAACTTTGCCGTTCAAAGAGGATAATTAGGTTCGGTTTGACACGTAAAAGGAGGAAGTCTTCCGTATATGATGAAAGACTGGCAGGAATGGTATAAGCAGAGGACGATCTCCGCGGAGAAGGCCGCCAGCATGGTCAAATCAGGGGACCGCATCGGCTTTACAGTTGGCAGGGAGTCCCATACTATAGGATTAGCTATCGCGGCCCGTCTTGGCGAGTTACAGAACGTCAACGTTTACGTGCCCACGCCGGGCTATGACTTCGGCTGGTACGACCCCGGGTGGGAGGATTCTTTCAAGATTACCTGTTCCTTCCCCCTCGGCATCAACGAGCAGATGGTGAAGGAGAAGCGCTGCGATATCGCTTTCGGGTCGCTCTTCCCGTTCGACCTGCAGTATTTCAAGGAAGGCCTCGATGTCCTGCTGACCGAGATCTCCTCTCCCGATGAGAAGGGCTTTTGCAGCTTCGGCGCCTCGCTGTGGAACAAAAAGCGCCAGGTGCAGGAGGCCAGGCTGGTCATCGCCGAGGTTAACGATAAGCTCATACGCACCTATGGCGAGAACTACATACATGTCTCCGATATCGACTACTTCGTCGAGCACCTGTCACAGGGAACCACGATGGGTGGCGGCAGCCTTCTTGGCAAGAAGGAGAAGAAGGAGCCCGACAAGGCGATGAAGCAGATCGCCAAGTACGTTGGCTCTATAATAAAGGACGGCGACTGCCTGCAGATCGGCGTCGGCAGATATACCGAGCCGCTGGTGCAACTAGGCATCATCGACGGGAGAAAAGACATCGGCTACCAGTCCGAGGCCACCGTGCCGGGCATCATCCGCCGGGTGCGCGAGGGCGTCATCACCGGCAAGTACAAGACCGTCAAGCCGGGCAAGGTGGTCATCACATCGGTCGGCGGGGACACGCGCGAGGAGATGCAGTGGGTCCACATGAACCCGCTCTTTGAGCTGGTCGACGTCGATTACCTTGAGGACATCCGCATCATATCGGCTATCGATAACATGGTGACGATCAACCAGACCCTGTCCATCGACCTCTTCGGCCAGTCATCGGCGGAGAGCCTGGGCCCGGAGCTTTATAGCGGGGCCGGCGGACAGGTGCCGTTCCAGATCGGCGCGTTGCTGTCGAAAGGCGGCCGCGCTATAACTGTGGTCCCGTCCACCGCTTCAGGTGA
>CAZWOG010000166.1:0-2692 GCA_964635685.1 uncultured Dehalococcoidales bacterium
GATGTCCTCCTCGTCTACTACCATGTCGATCTTTTTCTCTTTGAGCCATTTGTCATGTGCCTGACTATATTCGTTTTCTACGCGTATACGATCCGATTTTAGCTTGGCGGCGCTTTCGTAATCGCCGCGCTGGGAAACAGCCTCTTCTTCATCTGAAAGCTTGTGCATCCTCTTTTCCAATGATTTAACGTCAGGCGGCGGGCTGCCTGCCTCTATCCTTATCTTGGAGGCAGCTTCGTCGATAAGGTCCACCGCCTTATCCGGCAAGTGGCGGTCAGCGATATAGCGGTTGCTTAGCTTAGCTGCTGCTTCCAGTGCAGAGTCTGTGATTTTTATTTTGTGGTGAGATTCGTAGCGGGGACGTAATGCGCGCAGCATTTCGATGGTGACTTCCTCACTTGGCTCATTGATATATACTGGTTGCAAACGTCTTTCAAGCGCAGCATCCTTTTCAATATGCTCGCGATACTCGTCAAGCGTTGTTGCACCTATGCATTGCAATTCGCCACGGGCAAGCGCAGGCTTTAGCATATTGCTCGCGTCTATAGCGCCTTCAGCTGCGCCGGCGCCAACAACAGTGTGTATTTCATCTATGAAGAGAACGATTTCTCCATGAGCCTGTCTGATCTCATCCATGACAGCCTTCAGTCGTTCCTCAAACTCTCCACGGAACTTGGAGCCGGCAACTAATGCTCCCATATCAAGGGCGAGGACACGCCTGTTTTTAAGAGAGTCTGGAACGTCATCGGCAATTATTTTATGAGCAATGCCCTCTGCTATAGCTGTCTTCCCGACGCCCGCTTCGCCGATAATGACAGGATTGTTCTTAGTACGACGCGTGAGTACCTGCATAACGCGTTTTATCTCTTCGTCACGACCGATTACGGGATCCAGCTTACCTTCGCGGGCAAGCATAGTAAGATCACGGCTGTATTTCTCTAGCGCGCCATATTTGCTTTCTGCGTGTGGGTCTGTAATTCGATGGCCGCCACGTATTTCCTGAAGTGCCGCATATATCTTCTCTTGATCGAGGCCGAATTCTTCGAGTATTTTGGGTGTATCGCCATCTCGCATACTGCATAGTGCAATAAGCAGATGCTCGATTCCAATAAACTCATCCTTCAGTCTGTCAGCCTCTGATTCAGCGTTATCGAGCAGGCGTACTGTGCGAGGAGTGCCATAGATAATTGTGCCTTCATGAGCTGCTCTTGGTGATTTCTGCAGAGCAGAATCTATCCGCATGCGTACTTCATCAACGTCGATCTTCAGTTTACGCAATATCTCTCCGGTGAGGCCTTTCTTCTGTTCCAGAAGTGCCAGAAAGATATGCTCTACATCCCATTGACTATGTTGATAGCGGCGCACTATCTGCTGCGATAACGCTATTGCTTCTTGGGCCTGTTCTGTAAATTTATCCGGTCTCATATATCACTCCTGATATTTTGGATGCTGAATAAAACTATAATCCTGCATCGCGCAGACGTTTAATCTCCTCTTTCGCTTCTTCAAGCTCATTCTCCAGCGCGGCAATGTGCTCTTTGAGTCGAAGTATGATATCCACGCCGGCTACGTTTACACCCAGGTCGTCCATCAACGTACGTGCCAGCCGTAACCGTTCGATATCCTTGTTCGAATAGAGTCGAATCCTGCCTCTGGACCTGGATGGCGCCACGAGGCCCACCTTCTCATAATAACGAAGCGTTTGCGCATGAACGCCAAGCGTCTTTGCGACTATACTTATTACATAACATGGTTCAGCATTATCAAATGTCATTGCACACCTCTTACTTTACTTTCAACGGTTAATGTCGTTTGTGCCTTACCTCTTTAAGCTGTTTAAAAAGTTCCTTCTCATGTTCACTCAGGTTCTCAGGCAGTATTACTTTTACCTTGGCAAAAAGATCACCTCTGGTATCCTTGCCAACCTCCGGCATGCCCTGTCCTGCCAGTCGGAAGACCTTTCCGTTCTGCGTCTCGGCCGGTATCTTCAAGGCCAGATTCTTACCTTTAGGGGTAGGAACGGACGCTTCGCCGCCGAGGATGGCATCAATAAGAGGGACGGGGACATCAACATGGATATCATTGCCGTTCAGATGGAATACGGGATGTTCAAGAATTGTTACTACCAGGTAGAGGTCGCCGCCGGGCCCGCCAGACATGCCAGGCTCGCCTTTTCCCGCTACCTTTATGCGCTGGCCGTTCTTCACGCCGGCAGGAATCTTAACCTCGATGCGGTGTCCGGATGTGTCCTGTATCAGCCGTGTGGTTCCACTAAAGGCTTCTTCAAGGGTTATTTCAGTTGAGGTGTCGATATCCCTGCCTTGCCTTGGTCGTGATGTTCTGCCTCTCGTACCGAAGCCGCCGGTGAATCCTTTAAAAAGCTCTCCGATATCGCCCAGGTCTGACATGTCTATATATTGATAAGAGAAATTGTTGCCGCCCGCATTCTGGAAACCGGAAAAACCGCCGAAGGGATTGCCTTGAGCCCCGGCGAATTGATCGGCGTATTGCCATTTATCTCCAAATTGGTCGTATTTTTTACGTTTCTCAGGATCGGAGAGGACTTCATATGCATTGTTGATATCTTTAAATTTCTCCTCGGCTGATTTATTGCCGGGATTCACGTCAGGATGATACTGGCGAGCCAGCTTGCGATAGGCCTGCTTGATGTCCTTATCTGAGGCTGTTCGAC
>CAZWOG010000167.1:0-2666 GCA_964635685.1 uncultured Dehalococcoidales bacterium
TACTAGCTCTGAGAGTACAGCCGGCCAATCACCCATACAGGTAAACACTTATGGCGATGGTACCAAAGACCCGGCAGGCTCCTTGGTTATACCGATGGAACTGCTCGGCGAATTCGACACAACCGTAGGTCAAGAAGGAGAGCTTCCCATCAATTTCGTCTTTACCACAGGCCATACTGACAACACTGTACATATAAGTATTAATAAGAAGATGGATGGTAAGTTCATGGAGAGCGACGGTGCCCTGTTTGCAGAGGATGGGGGCGTTGCTGACTATACAGGCACCGCAGGAACAATCACTGAGGTCGGCACAGGCGAGTGTCTGGGGATTAAACTTGTTGGTATCCGTATAGACATCCAGCTCGAGATCAAGTTCGTACTGGAGCCGGTCAGCGACTAAATAAATCTAAAACGATTCTGTCTTTAATAAATACTTCCACCTTACAATGGGTGGGGTATTTGTTTATGAAAGAACAAATGTTTATTTGCCCTCCAAATACGGAACGGAATAGCGGCTCAAGTATTCGGGCTGAGGTTTGGCAAGGAGTTCAGGGATCCCCAGTATGTGGTCGCGCAAGGTTCTTCTATGCCTGGTAGCATAAACCGCCTGAGCCTTCCAAATCAACGTGGGGAGGTCAATCGACAGCGGCAGCGTCAGCATTATCGCTGAGGCGATTCATAGTGCAAATGACCTCATAGCGGCCATAATCGCGTTCTTCAGTATTAGGATGACTAACAGGTCGGCTGATAAAGATCATCCATACGGGCCACGGCAAGATTGAGAACATCTTGTTCTAGCGTGGCGGCTTGCGGCTTGATGGGAATCAGCTTATCTATTGTGACTACTTTCTTGAGGTGCGACATCGTGGTGATCAGCCTTGATGCAACTTCGCAGTGGAGGCCGGTATCGTGCTCCAGGTAGATCGGATGATAGATTAGTCCAACGCTCACGAGTTCTCCTTTACTTTGATTAAGAGCTAATCAACCCCCTGTAATCCCCCGGCCATGGGAGTTAAATAATAGGGGACACCCCCAGTTCCCCCGGTCCTTCCGGTACCGGAAGGAAACCTCTTGTCCAGAAGCGCTCTTATAATATCAGACCTCGCATGGAGGAGCAATTGCGGATTGCTCCCTTACGTATCGCTATGCTATACTCCACCTGGTACAAGGGCATGAATGCGATAGATATATCCCTGCTTCGGAAAAGATGAAAAGACGGATGTAAACATCGAAGAGAATCAGGAGGATTGAATGGCTGAACAGCTGAGTATTACCACCAAGAACTGCACGGTCGAGAGGGAAGGACATATTCTCATTGTTACGCTCAATCGTCCGGAGGCCAAGAATGCTCTGACCCCGTCAATGCTGATTGGGATGTACAAGGCGTGGCGGCTGCTGGACAAAGACGATGATCTCTATTGTGCCATACTGACTGGCACGGGCGATACGTTCTGCGCGGGCATGGACCTCAAGGCTGGGCTGTCTCGCCGTGATAACGATGAGGAGATACAGCGCTTGATGAGTGAAATACCCAACCTGCACTGGCAGGCGCTGCTCCGCGAGAATCGCCCCAACAAGCCGATCATACTGGCTATTGAGGGATACGCTGTGGCCGGAGGCACTGAGATTCTGCAGGGCACCGACTTACGCGTCGGCGCCGAAGACGCAAAGTTCGGCGTGACGGAGGTCGTGCGCGGCCTCTATCCTATGGCGGGCTCCGCATTCCGCCTGCCGCGGCAGATACCTTACTGCCGGGCGGCGGAGATCCTGCTGCTTGGCCAGCATATCCCGGCTAAGGAGGCGATGGACTGGGGGCTGATTAACCGTGTGGTTCCCAAGGGGAAAGCACTGGAAGAGGCGATGAAGATCGCCCGCCAGATGTGTGAGAACGGGCCGATATCGATCAGGGCCATCACCCGCACGCTGCGCGAGATCGATGCGTCGGTGCCGTACTCTGAGGCGCTGCAGAAGCAGGATTCGCTCGGCTGGCCGGTCTTTGCCTCCGAGGATTCCAAGGAAGGCATGAAGGCCTTCAAAGAGAAACGCAAGCCAGTGTATAAGAACTGCTAATCGTATGGCGGCTACGGGAAGCGGTCGACTAGTCTCGCCAGAACATTGTTGTAAGCTTCGGCCCTTGTGTGTTTATTTGCACAGGGGCCTTGTTTTTAGGAAGTATCCTGCAAATCGCTGCTGCAATCGACATGTCTATTTGCATTGCCCATTGCATATTGCTATGCTATATTCCACCTAACGCAGGAGGATACAATGTCTGAAGGCGAGAATGGTATACCTGATGTATACACCGACCAGTTTATCGTCAGCGGCGGGCCGTATGGCATGGCGTTGAGTTTCAGAAAGTCCCCGCCAGAACCGGGTCCTGGTAAGGTGCCGCATACAGTTGCACGTGTATGGATGAGCTATGAGCATGCCAAGATGCGGTGGTAAGCTGAGATTAGATCTAGACGGTCAAGTCGAAGGCCATCAGAAAAGTTCTATTTATTGTACCCTCATCTCCAGCATATTTAGCTATCTTGACGTCTCAGAAGCAAAGTCTTACTATAAAAAAGTCTTTTAGCATGAGCTAAAGACAGTGTATTGGGATGTGAAAAAGGGGTGCCTGCTTGACCAATTTCTTAGCGAGTTTAAGGCACCGGGTTGGAAAATTT
>CAZWOG010000168.1:0-2661 GCA_964635685.1 uncultured Dehalococcoidales bacterium
AATCAGCACCAGCGAACGACGTGCTGGAATCGTCACTTCCACAGACAAGTGTCCTGACGTATCAGGCGTCGCTTCTAAAGACAGATTCCCTGTTTCAGGATCGAAGACCCGAACGCGCTTGACTTGAAAATTAACATCGAGTACCTGTGTGCGATTTTCCTCCGCTTCGTTGAACAGGAACAGGATGTCGCCATTTACGATTTCACGGTGGTCTAAGGCAAACACCATAGTCCCATCATCGCTGGCCGTAAGCGGCGGCTGTAAACCCGCGGCCTGAAGTGCAGTTCCTAATTCATCCATTCCCTCAACAGTCATGGTCTTCGACCACAGGCTCTCAGCAATAGACTGCGTGGCAGCATCCCTCTGCTCATAATCGGCGAAGCCGGGGGCTCGCTCAGGCAGCCCGCCCATCACCAGCACCGATATGCCCGCATCCGCCAGCCTCTCGATAGAGGACATCAACTCCGGCGACGCCACGGTGAAGTTGGTTAGCAGCAAGCATTCATACTGGGCTGAGCCAACCGTAAAACTGCTGTTCGTAACGCTCGCATTCATCAGGCCTCGGGGACTGACGCGATCGTATACAAAGCCAGCTCGCTTGAGTGCCAGGCTTATATCGGATTCGCCCTGCTCGGGCAGGAAACCCATTACATTAATTATGCTCTTATCGGGAAACCGCCAGTCGTAATTCAGCCATGCCACGTCGGCGCGATGTATCCCCAGAGACATGACATAGCACAGACGGGCCAAATACAAGTTAAAAGCCGGTAGGTCAGGCCATACGGGGTGATCCTCATCGAGCCAGATCGTGAAGGGTATAGGCCCCGCCGAGACCATATCGTCTTCGCGCTCTTGATAAACAGGGTATCCATACCACCGTGTCCCATTTTCGAGAATATAGCGATACGGATAGCCGTGATAGATGATTCGGTTTATTCCTGCGCTGTAGGCACGACCGGCTAGTAGATAGAAGTCTTCGAGTGTGAGCACCCGGGGGTCGAGGTGGAGGGCGACGAAGCTTTCCGATGAGATGAAGGTGCGTCCGGCGGTGTGCCCTGCTGACGATGCCAATTTCAAGAAATCGTAAGCCCCCCCAGCGAATACCCCTTCCGATTCTGGGATGTCAGCCATCTCATATGCGTCCAGATAATTGGCCCAACCGCCATGCGCCTGCATTCGGAACGACATGTTGTTGGCATGCGCCCAATCGCGAATCGGATCCACAAAGCCCTCGATGAACAGTTGGGAGCGAACCTCCTCGTAGTCCTCGCGCATCCTGATCCCGATGTCGGCAGAATAGTAAACGGGCGCAGGCTCTACATCAAACATATCTTGTAGGATCTGTGTATATTTGGATTCGCCCCCCTGTTGAAACAGCAGTGGCAGATATGGTGTGAGGTCATAGCCCTTTGTCTGCTGGAAACGTTGCAGAAATGATGGCGTCCACGGCAGTTCCCCCACCATCTCAAAGCTGTCAAGGAAGACGGTATCTGGGACGTAACAGCCAAGTGCCGCGAGCAATGGGTCAGCGAAACCGTCAATAAATTCTTGTGCTCCCGACGGGTCAAGATGATCAGCCACCTGCGAGGAGTTTGCTGAGCCGGTATAGGCGGCTCCTGCTGGGTGATGGCCGGTACGGTTCTGATAGAAGGTGAAGATTTTCCACGTGCCAGATGGGACTTCCCAGCTTAGGTTACCTTCGCGGCTCTTATTGGTGATATCGATGAATGAATCGAGGGTCGTTAGCTCAGAGGCATTAGTGACGACACGTGCAGCGGTGACCGCGATGATCTCAGCATCGGTATCGAACGGGCCAAGGACATCCATAATGCTATTGACTATGTCGTAGTAACCGGGTGGCTCAAGAGGAGGAAGCGGCCCCTCATATAGTACTGGTCCGCTGATATCCAGTTCACTGATAAGCAGCTGCCGTTCCGGGGCGCTGGAGACGAATGGCCCTCCGCTAGGCCAGCCACTGCTAAGCGTGAGGTCGAAGGACATATTCCTCTTGCTGGCTTCTTCAGCTGCAATGCGCACTTTTTCAAAGAATCTTGATGTGCCAACAGTGCGCACATCAGCATCACTATTGATCTCTTCGGGCGTAAGACCAAACAGATATGCCTGTATCTCAACGCCCCCGAATCCAGCCTCCTGGAACAGATCCATCTCGCGCTTTATTTCCTTTGAATCGACTGCTCCGCCGGGCCACCACCAGCGTACGTAAGGATGGTAATATATTGGCGGATCGCGCCATATATCCTCATCGAAGCTGTTATTAGAGACAGGAAGCAAGTTTGATACCTGTGGACACTCGCCGCCGCAGCCGAATAGGCTGAATATCGGAAAACATATCAGGAGCAGTAATGTCACATAAACTATCCGTTTGAAGTCAGCTTTCCTAATCATCTGTATTCCTCACTCACTTGCTATCCTTCCGCCATTTATTAAGCCGAGTTGCGATCTCCGATTCATCCCCCTGTTCACTGGGGATATAATATCGTTTGTCCTTAATTGAATCCGGCAGGTTCTGCTGTTTTACAAAGTGTCCCGGATAATCGTGTGCGTACTTGTATCCCTTGCCGTATCCTTCATCTTTCATAAGGTTGGTTACAGCATTTCGCAGGTGCAGCGGTACCGGCTCATTCCTCGTGTGCTGCACAT
>CAZWOG010000169.1:0-2644 GCA_964635685.1 uncultured Dehalococcoidales bacterium
CGGGCTTAAAGATCCGGATACGGCGATACACTGCGCCAAGCCGCCAAAGCCCGTGGCGGCAAACGTGGTTGCCATCGAGCAAGCTCTGGGCTTGGGGTAATACCATGTATTACGCTAAAGTAATCGTAAATCCCATGTCAAGGGGCGGAGCCACGGGTAAAACGTGGCCAATACTTAACAAGCTTCTCAGAAACACCGGCCTCCCCTTCGATTATGAATTCATACAAGCACCAGAACAAGGCATCGAGCTTTCCAGACAGGCAGTTGAAAAGGGGTATAACCTTGTGATCGCCGTCGGTGGCGACGGAACGGTAAACGAGGTGGTCAACGGCCTGATAGATGAAAACGGCAAAGGCAGAGCAACACTGGGGATCATTGCCGCAGGGACACAGAACGATATCGCCCGTATGCTGGGCATACCGAGGAATTATTTAAGGGCCTGCCAGCTTTTCGAGAACTTTGAAAAGGTCAACATCGATATCGGCGCTGTAGAATATACCCATCATAATGAGATAAGAAGTCGCTATTATATTAACACTGCAGGTATCGGGTTTGTATCCGATGTAATTGAAGGTTCCATACCCCACACCAGGCTCAAAGTCATCGGCGGGGGTGTGCCTTATGCTATAGGAGTAATACCAAAGGTATTGGACTATCATAATAAAGACGTATCAATCTGCATCGATGGTGAAAAAAGGGAGGAATGCGACTTCAGCGTTGTAATTAATAACGGGCGCTACCTCGGTGGAGGAAGGGTATTCCCACATGCAACACCCTGCGATGGGATGCTGGACGTAGCGGTAATTGGAAACGTCAGTAAGTTAGAGGCACTGTTGAACTTCCCCCTATTTTTTACGGGAACCCATGTCGATCGACAGAAGATCAAAATACAGAAGGCGAGGAATGTCATAGTTGACTCCCCTCAGAGGCTCCCCATTCAGCTCGACGGCGAACTGGTTGGGCATACACCAGCGGTATTCCGAATAATACCCTCCGTATTGGAGGTTGCCACCAGAAGCCTCCAATTCCAGATGAAACCTCAATGGCAAAAGCAACAAGGGTAGCCTGATGACTAACGTGCAGCATCACGCTGGACTTGGTACTATGCCTCATGCCAAGGTAATAATCAATCCCGCCGCCAGGGGTAGCAAAACAGCCAGGCAATGGCCAATGATCAGCGAACTGCTCAGGCAAAATGAGATATCATTTGATTATGCTTTCACCGAAGGAACAGGGCACGGTATAGAACTGGCAAAAGAGGCGGCGGATATAGGATATGAACTGATTGTAGCGGTCGGCGGTGACGGCACTGCAAATGAAGTGGTTAACGGCATCATCGATAAAGATGGCAAGAGCAAAGCAACTTTAGGAATTATCTGTACCGGCACCGGCAGAGACTGTATCCGAAGCCTGAATATACCGGATGATTTCAGTAAAGCTTGTAAAGTGCTTGCAAATCGCAACTGCATCAATATAGACCTCGGCCATGTTGAATATATAAGCAACGGACGAAAGAATCAGCGATACTATATAAATACAGCAGGCCTCGGATTCGCTGCATCAGTGGCTGAGCGGACCAGGCGTTTTAAAAGGCTGGGCGGCATGATACCATTCCTGATAGCTTTCTCCACGGTATTTGTTGCATATAAAGCTAAAAATACTGTTTTTGATATAGATGGACACATACAGAAAGAACGCAATCTGCTCATTGCGGTAAACAATGGGCGTTACTTCGGCGGCGGCATGAAGATCGCTCCCGATGCAGACCCTTGCGACGGTCTATTGGATGTTGTTACTATAAGAGATGTGAATAAACTGAGGCTGTTTTATAATTTCCCCAGACTGTACAAGGGAACACATATTACCCATCCTAAGGTCAATACATATAAAGCAAAACTCATCGACGTCAAAACATCTGAGAAGTTGCTTCTCCAGCTGGATGGAGAGGTTGTGGGCGAAGCCCCGGCAAATTTTCGTGTAATACCATCAGCTCTGAGGGTGGTATCAGGAGGCTTGGATGGCTAAATCTAATATATCGGGATGTGGAAACTTCTATCATCATTACCCGCGTATTGCTGCAGTAGTAACGGTGCAAAGCGAAGGCAAAAACAACGCCATGGCCGCCGCTTGGCACTCCCCAATATCGCACACCCCGCCGATATTCGGCGTATCGCTGGCGCCTAAACGCTACACGTATAAGCTCATCAAGAAATCGAAGGAGTTCGCCATAAACTTCCTCCCCTTCGATAAAGCAGCTCTGGTAGTATCGATAGGCAGCGTTTCCGGAGCGGAGGCAGATAAGTTCAAGAAGTTGGGGATCAAAACGGAGAAGCCGATTAAAACGACTGCGCCAATCCTCAAGGACGCCTATGCCGCATACGAATGTCGTTTAATCGACAGCAGGGAGTACGGCGACCACATTTGGATAGTAGGCGAGATACTCGCCACACACTTCGATAAAGCGCTCTTCACTAACGATGAAACCATCGACCTGAACCGCGTCTCCCCCGTACTCTATATGGGAGCAGACCGCTACACCATGCCGTCGAGCGCTGACGTTAAGGTAATCGAGCGAGGCAGATAGGACGAAATAAGGAGCATCGAGTATGATCGACCAGGATAAGATTAAACGGGCGGTTCACGA
>CAZWOG010000170.1:0-2639 GCA_964635685.1 uncultured Dehalococcoidales bacterium
AGCGCCAGCCGCGCCTACGCCTATTTCCTTTACGAGAAGGGTAAGCCGCTCACGCCTCAGTCATCGCGGCGGCTGGAGACCATCGCGGAAGCCACTGAGCTGGGGGCCGGCTTCCGCATCGCGATGCGGGATCTGGAGATCAGGGGGGCGGGGAACATCCTGGGCTCGGAGCAGAGCGGCCAGATAGGGGCGGTCGGCTTCGACCTGTACTGCCGCATGCTCAGCGATGCCGTCGAGGAGCTGCGCAGCGGCAAGGCCAAGCCGGACACCGCGCAGCAGGGGCCGGCTATCGATCTGCCCGTCAAGGCTCGTATTCCTGAATCGTACGTCGGCGATCTCGATGTGCGGCTGGAGCTGTACCAGCGTATCTCGAAGCTCGTATCTCGGGAAGAAGTCGCATCGATGCACAACGAGCTTACGGACAGGTTTGGGCCGCTGCCACCGCAGGTGGTCAACCTGCTCTATGTCGTCGATATGAAGGCCATGGCTATTGCCGCCGGCGTTGAATCGATTGGCACGGAAGAGAAGCATCTGGTTATCAAGATGTTGCCGGACAGGCAGCTCGATAAGGCGAAACTGCAGGCGAAATTCGGCGGCGGCGTTAAGGTCGGGGCCAGCCAGGTTCGCCTGGACCTGGGGGCTCTGGGAGCAAGGTGGCGGGTGGTGCTCGAAGATGTGTTGAAGGGGTTGGTCGCGGTATAGCGTCATGTCGATGCCCTCACCCTGTCCCTCTCAAGGGCGAGGGGATTTTAAAGAGGTGTCCTTCCGCGGAATCCTTCCCGTTCAGGGAAGGACCAAGAATGGGGGATCGAGGGGGTTGATACGACTTAGTCAGAGGTTTCGCAGCTTTGCTGTTGACATGGGGAGGGACATCTCTTGTAACTATTGACAGTGGGCGTAAGCAGATGATAGATTGAACTCAGATATAGGTGTTTATTCCCAGGGAATGGTGTAGTTTCAGGGTTGCAGTTGTGGATCAGTGTAAGAGGAGAGGGGAATGAAGAAGTATACAGGGCTGATAATGGTTGTCGTAGGGATAGTTCTCTTAGTTCTGGCGTTAATTTTTGGATTCAAGAAGGAAGAGTCGTCATCGAATCCTACCCCGACGCCTACGCCTACGTCGACTCCTACATCCACTCTGATATCGGAAGGGGCTGCGTTTATCTGTTATATTTAAGGTCCCTTTGAAAAAGAGGTGCAATATTTTCTCTAGCTGTTAACTGATTGCTGAGGATTTGGCAAAAAGTGAAAAAATACTTTACAAGTAATATATATTGAGGTATAATAGCTATTCCCTACAATGGAAATACGACTGAAGGCCGTTTGCCTTCAGTCTTTTTTACTAGTACTTAAAGGAGGGTTAGGATGTCTGAGAAAGAGATTTTCCTTACCCCTGAGGGTCTGAAAAAACTAGAAGAAGAGCTGGACCATCTTAAAACTGTACGGCGCCAGGAGATTGCTGAAAAAATCCAGGAAGCTAAGGAATCTCGCAGTGCCGTAGTTTCTCCCGAGTATGAGGAAGCTAAGAATGAGCAGGGCTTCGTCGAAGGGAGGATCCTCGATATTGAAAGGATGATAAAGAACGCAGTAATTATCCACCACGAGGAAGTGAAGAAAAAGGGCGGTCATGTTGAATTGGGGAGCAAGGTGGTGGTCAAGATTGCAGATGGTAATAAAGAGAATTACACCATTGTGGGAAGTGCTGAGGCCAATCCCGGCGAAGGCAAGATATCTAATGAATCGCCGATGGGGAAGGCATTGTTAAATAAGAAGGTGGGAGATGAAGTTGAGTTTGAGGCCCCGGCTGGGAAGCTCAAACTTAAAATAGTGGAGATAAAATAGTGTCCCGCATCGATGATATCACCAATCAGCGTCTGGAAAAGCTTAGGAAATTACGAGAAGATAAGCAGTTAAACCCTTACCCGCAGCGTTATCACCGCAGTCATACCACCAAAGAAGCAATTACCCTTTTCGAACAGGGGAAAGAAGCAGAAGTCAGCCTTGCCGGCCGCATTATTGCTATTCGCGGCATGGGCAAGGCTACTTTTATGGATATACGTGATGCCTCTGGCAAGATTCAGCTTTATCTCGGTAAGGGACACCTCTCTGAAGATAAAGTCGAATTTGTCAAGCTGTTTGATATCGGCGATTTCATCGGGGTGAGCGGCAAGGTATTTAAGACGCGCACCGGTGAGATAACGCTGGAAGTACACGATCTCACCATGCTCTCCAAGTCGCTGCAACCCCTGCCTGAGAAATGGCACGGCCTCCACGATGTGGAGAAACGCTACCGCCAGCGCTACCTTGACCTCGTATCCAGCGAGGAGGTCAGGAATATTTTCTCGGTTCGGAGCCGTGTCGTCTCGTCCGTGCGGCGCTTTATGGAAGGTCGCGGCTTCATTGAAGTGGAGACCCCTGTGTTGCACTCCGTGCCGGGCGGCGCTAGGGCCCGTCCGTTCGTTACGCATCATAACGCACTGGATGAGGATCTGTATCTGCGTATCGCCCTCGAACTCTATCTCAAACGGCTGATAGTTGGTGGGTTCGAGAAGGTTTATGAGATCGGGCGTGTCTTCAGGAACGAGGCCATCTCGACCAAGCACAATCCCGAGTTCACCATGATGGAGCGCTATGAGGCC
>CAZWOG010000171.1:0-2638 GCA_964635685.1 uncultured Dehalococcoidales bacterium
TAAGAAATGCACTTACCCTCTTACAGCAAAAGGAAAGGTTAATATGATTATTACTGATTTGGCAGTAATGGAGGTAGCTTCTAAGGGGCTATTACTAAAAGAAATAGCCCCTGGAATAACCATCGAGCAACTGCAATCAGTAACAGAAGCAAAGTTAATCATAGCTTCCGATCTAAAAGAAATACAATTCTAGAGTTAAACTTATCTGATTCGATAGAGGATTCACTGGATATAAAAAGGCCTTCAATTATATTGAAGGCCTTTTACATTGTATTGTATATATTGTGATATTTACTTTTGCGGCTCGTCTGCTATAGCTAATGCTACCAATTCTGCAATATCCAGAGGTCTTATTTTTTCAGAAGCTTCCTTGGCCTTTATTGCGTCCTCAAACATCTGGAGACAGAATGGGCATGCGGTGGCGACGACATTGGAATTCGTTTCTAGAGCTTGTTCTGTTCGCATCTCGCTTATTCTGACGCCTGTCTTTTCTTCCATCCACATATGACCACCACCGGCACCGCAGCAGAAACTCTTATTGCCATGTCTTGCCATCTCTTTGAATTGCACACCTGGTAGAGCATTGATTATCGTACGCGGCTCATTATAAACAGAATTATGGCGACCCAAGTAACAGCCGTCGTGATAGGTTATAGCTTTATCTAAATTGTTCTTCAGCTTTAATCTACCTTGGTTAATAAGTTCAGCGATATATTGAGAGTGATGGATCACCTCAAACTCTCCGCCAAATTGCGGATATTCGTTCTTCAAACAATTATAACCATGGGGACAGGTAACGACGATTTTTTTTACGTTATATTTCTTAAAGGTCTCAATATTTTTCATAGCCTGTAACTGGAACAGGTATTCGTTACCTATACGTCGAGCAGGATCGCCACAGCAGCTCTCTTCCTCTCCTAAAATGCCGAAGTTAACATTTGCAGCCCTGAGAATCTTACCGAAGGCTTTAGATACCTTCATATTCCTATCCTCAAGAGCAGCGGAACAACCTACAAAGTAAAGTATTTCAACATTGCTATCGTTAGCAAGAAGTTTCGCTCCTTCTATATCTCCGCACCAATCTGTCCTGCAAGCAGTGGTACCTTTACAGGTATGTCCTCTTTCCTCGATGCACCTTAATGCCATCTCCGCGGTCTCCGGCATCTCGGCCTGATCGAGTACAAGGTTGCGGCGCATATCAATGATCTTGTCGATATGCTCAATATACGCAGGACACGCTTCTTGACAGGCACGACAAGTCGTACAATCCCATATAGTTTCTTGTGTAATCACGCCACCGATCATTGATACTCCGGTGTCTCTGCCTTTGCCTTTTAATTTGTTTCTGAACATACCGAAAACATCTGGTCCAGAATCATACCAGTGTTGTTTTAAATCTTGTATCAGCTTCTTGGGAGAAAGTGTTTTGCCACTGAGATATGCCGGGCAATTATCCTGGCAGCGGCCACATCTTGTACAAGCATCTAGGTCCATGAGCTGTTTCCATGTAAATCCTTCGATCTTGCTTACGCCAAACGATTCAGCTTCCTCTAAATTGACGGGGACCAGAGCGCCTTTAGGTCCTAAGGATCGGAAAAACACGTTTACAGGGGTCAATAGAATATGCTGCATACGTGAGCGGTTGACTGTGATATAAACAAGGAACATAAACGCAGGAACTGTATGTAATACTGCTCTATGCCAGACTAATACCTCGTTATATGATTGTGTGTCAAATGTTGGAAGTATTTTGGAAAAAAGATAGCTAATTGGAGCCCAAGTCGCCCAATCGGTTGGTTGAACTCCGCCAGCTGCAATCCGATATCCTTTGGCCATAAATCCAGTAAGTAATATGATGAAAACCCAGCCGAATATCAGCGTATCATCTGGCTTGGTATCGAGGCGAGAAGGTTTAGCGATATATCTGCGATAAATCGCTATCAACCCGCCAATAATAATCATAAGTGCACCAATCTCGGAGATAAACGAGGCGTATAGAAAAACAGCTTGAGGAGGATCAGTAAGTTGTACCGCATAAGAAAAAGGACGAATAATTTTGCCTATGATAAATAACGCGCTTCCCCAAAAGATGAGCAAGTGCATTATTCCAGGATAGGGCTCTTTGATTATTCGCATATGCGCGAATACTTCGGTTATGGTAGTTTGAAGCCTGGTAAGGGTCTGATCAAATCGGTTCTCTTTAGTACCTAACCGCAATAGCTGGTAATGACGGAAAAGGCCGAAAGCAAGTGCTGCGGCAAGGACAACGAAAAATATAAGCGTTCCGAGAATTACCGGTCTGTAAATATTTTCTATATATATATATTGGCCTGTCCAGAAAAGATCACCCAAAGCGGTCCCCCTGATTCAACTTCATAACTTTTATATTTATATACTTTCCAGTATTATCACTTACCTGTTTTTAAATTAATTATACGATTTGAACATATTAAATTTCAGGATAAAAAGTAAATAGGTGTGAAAATATAAACACAAGAAGTAAAGATCCCGCCGCAGCGAGAAAAAGCGTTACTATTTTATTATGCTGTTGTTTAATCCCCAGATCGAATAATATCAATCTTACTCCGGCAATGATGTAATAAAATACGGCTCCCAATATTGCCACTTCAATTAAAAC
>CAZWOG010000172.1:0-2602 GCA_964635685.1 uncultured Dehalococcoidales bacterium
CGTTAAGAAGAGCTGATCAAGAATCGGAGTATAAAGAAGCACCCTACGAGCGATAGTGCTTCTTCTTTTGTCTCCATTTTACTTACAGTATGCGTTGAAAAATCAATTGTCCAACCCCCTTAATCCCCCATACTTGGGGGATTTTTTAAATTGATAGGGGACACCCCTAAAACCCCAGCAGGAGACTTTTTCTCCTGCACCTCTTTTCTTAAACTACCTCTCCCCTCAGGGGAGAGGGCTGGATTTATCAGATGGCAACCGTGAATCGCCACTATCTCCTACTCACTACCTAGTACTTACTAGAAGGGGAGAGAGCTAGGGTGATGGTGAGAAAGAGAGCTTCTCCTTGACCCCTATCTATACCTAGCCTATAATAGCAGACGATATGCTCAAGAAACTCGAAACAATAAAAGCAAAAGCCCTCAATGAGCTTAATCATATCGCCAACCTCAAGGAATTAGAGGCCTGGCGCGTCTCGCACCTCGGTAAGAAGAGCGAGCTCACTAACATTTTGCGCAGCGTTTCAACCCTTTCACCAGAGCAGCGCAAGGCTGTAGGCGCCTTTGCTAACGACGTTAAAGATATGCTGGAAATGCTCTACAAAGAAAACCTCACTGCCATGAAGGAACAGCTCTATGAGGAGATGGAGACAGCAGCCAAGGAGATCAAAGGGGAGAGGTTCGATGTGACACTCCCCGGCCGTCCGGTTTCTATCGGGAGTCTGCACCCTACAACAAAGATGCTGCGTGAAATCTGCGATGTATTCTTATCGCTTGGATTCCAGGTCGCGGAAGGCCCTGAAGTAGAGTGGGAGCATTACAACTTCGACAACTTGAATATCCCGGCCGACCACCCTGCCCGCGATATGTGGGATACGTTCTGGATCGACCATAGAAACGAAAAGGGCGAGCGTCACATGCTTCTCAGAACACACACATCGCCGATGCAGATACGTGTGATGGAGAAGACTAAGCCTCCAGTGAGAGTTGTCGTCCCGGGCAAATGTTACCGATACGAGGCCACGGACGCCAGGCATGAGGCAATGTTCTATCAGATCGAGGGGCTGGCCGTCGACGAGCATATAACGTTTTCCGATCTCAAAGGTACGCTTTATGAATTCGCCAGGCGCTTATTCGGCGAGGAGCGGAAAGTAAGGTTCCGCTGCGACTACTTCCCGTTCGTCGAGCCGGGCTGTGAGATGGCCATAGACTGCTTCGTCTGCGGGGGTAAAGGGTGCCACCTGTGCTTGGATACCGGCTGGATCGAGATACTGGGCGCCGGAATGGTGCACCCCCAGGTATTGCGCAACGTGGGTTACGATCCCGAGCGCTACACCGGCTACGCCTTCGGCCTGGGAGTGGAGCGCATATCCATGCTGCTGTACGGCATAGACGATATCAGGTTGTTCTACGGCAACGACCTTAGATTTTTAAAGCAATTTTAGTAGGCCCTCACCCTGACCCTCTCCCCTGCGGGGGAGAGGGAATTGAGTTGGGCACGGCAAGCAGTGCCCCTACCTGGTGGGGCGAAAGGAGAGGTGCAGGAGAGATTCTCCTGCCGGGGTTATAGGGGTGTCCCCTATTTATAAATTCCCCCAAGAGTGGGGGATACAGGGGGTTGATAAGTCTTAATCGAATGAAAGCACCGATCAGCTGGCTGAAAGAATACGTCGACGTCGACATCCCCGTCGCCGATCTGGCGCATAAATTGACCATGGCTGGCGTCGAGGTTGGGGCTGTCGAGACCGCCGGCGGCTGGGACAACATCTTCGTCGCCGAGGTGCTGACGGTGGAGCCGCACCCCAACGCGGATAAGCTCACGCTGGTGACCGTCGATGTGAAAACGGAACGGGTAACCGTGGTCTGCGGCGCGCCCAACGTAGCCTGCGGCCAAAAGATCGCCTTCGCGCGGACGAGCGCCGAGCTTGTCGATCCCGCCACGGGCAAGAAGTCAAAGCTCAAGAAGGCCAAGATACGCGGCGTCGAGTCGCAGGGCATGGTCTGCTCCGAATGCGAGCTGGGCATATCGCAAAGCCAAGAAGGAATATTAGTTCTGCCGGCCGACGCGCCCGTCGGCGCCCCCCTCGACAGCTACCTGGGCGATGCGATACTTGATGTGGAGACCACGGCTAACCGCCCCGACCTGCTATCGGTCATCGGCATTGCCCGCGAGGTAGCGGCCATAACCGGCAAATCGATGAAGCTGCCGGGCCTCGACTACAAGGAGTCGGGTACGCCGATCGCGTCCAAGGCCTCGGTCGAGATAGCAGACGCCGACCTGTGCCCGCGCTACTGCGCCAGCCTTATCACAGGGATCAAGGTCGAACCGTCGCCGGCGTGGATGCAGCAGAGACTGACGGCCTGCGGCCAGCGCCCGATAAACAACGTTGTAGATGTCACTAATTATGTAATGTTAGAGTTCGGCCAGCCGCTGCACGCCTTCGACTTCGACAGGCTGGCCAAAGGCAGGAGAATCGTTCGGCGCGCAAAGGGCGGCGACGTGATGGCCACGCTGGACGATGTCAAGCGCGAGCTGACCGGCGACACGCTTATGATCAACGACGGTGCCGGGCCCGTGGCCGTGGCCGGCGTCATGGGCGGCG
>CAZWOG010000173.1:0-2599 GCA_964635685.1 uncultured Dehalococcoidales bacterium
ATAGCCTTCTTGCCCACAGCGATTATCTGTTCAAGGGCACGAAGGTATATTTCTGTCTTGCCGCTACCGGTTACGCCATGCAATAGAAAAACATCAGACTTTTTTGTTATCAAGATTGTGGATTTTACATCACTCCAGACACCTTCCTGTAAAGGAGTGAGTTCAGGGATAATATCCAGCTGAAAATTACGATGCGCCAAAGGATCCCTATATACCCTAACCTTATCGACAAATATCAATTCCTTCTTCTTTAATTCCGCCACAACTGCACTTGTGAATCCAAAACGTTTTACTATATCGAGGGATAAATATGGACTCGCCCTGAGAAAATCGAGAAGCCCGGCCTGTTTGTATGCCCTGTTCTCTCTGCGCAGGCGGTCAGCCTCTCCCTTGGCCTCCTGTGCTTCCACAGCTAGGTGAATATAAGATGAAGTTTTGGGATTAACTTTGGGGGCCCCTAGCTTGTAAGTCTTATCCAGCAGCCTCTTTTGAACAAGCTGTTTGATCACAGCAGCAGATTGACGCTTGCCAAGGGCCTTTTCGATTTCTTTCGAATCGACCTTGGAATTAGCAACGACATCGAGAATTCTCTTCTGCTCTGGTGTAAGAGAGGCGAACATATCTTCATCAATGTTAGGATTAGCTGTTAGGTAAGTGATAACCCTGCGCTCGAAGCCAGGCGGTGTCATCAAAGCGACCGCATCGGATATCGGGGAAAGATAATGATCGCTTATCCAGCGGGCAAGCTTAATATGCGTTGGAGAAATAATTGGCTGCGGGTCGATGAAGCCTTTTATCTCCCTGGTATCTTCTACAGAGGGGATCTCCAACAGTTCAACGACAATGCCTTGCGCAACTTTGGGACCAAATGGCACTTCTACAGCGTGGCCAACCTCTACGGACATATTGGAAGGCACAGCGTAACAGAATGTCCTGCGCTGTGCTCCAGGGGAATTGACCACTACTTCAGCGTAATGCATCCCCTAATGCCAATCAGCAGATGTTTACTGCTCGGTCTGAGATTCCTTGGGCCTTTTCTCAGCGATGCGCGCCTTCTTCGCAGTGAGCCCACGAAGGTAATAAAGTTTAGCACGCCGTACCTTACCGTGCCTCAAAACCTCAACTTTATCGACCGATGGTGAAGTAAAGAAGAATGTCCTTTCAACGCCAACTCCATAGGCTACCCGCCTGACGGTAAAACTGGCATTTGCTCCGCCCTTCTTCACCTTGATCACTACACCCTGGAAGATCTGATTCCGTACTCGTTCACCCTCGACGATCTTGATGCTCACCTTTACCGTATCACCGGGGCTTAGCGCCGGGATATTAGCATTTGGTTCAACCTTGATAAGCGCATCCATTATTCTTCCTCACTTCTTATCCGAGCCAAGAACACTCTATCTTCCTCAGTTAATATCGCCCGCTCTAGCATCTCGGGACGCCTCTTTACTGTTCGCCGCAGCGACTGCTCCCTGCGCCACCGATCAACTTCAGCATGATTTCCTGAAAGTAAAACCTCCGGTACCTCCCAGCCTCTAAAGTCCTGCGGCCTGGTATATTGAGGATATTCTAATAGCCCTGTGGCATGCGAATCCTCACCCGCCGACTCATCAGATCCCAGGACTCCTTGTATCTGACGCACTGCTGCATCCACCACAACCATTGCAGCAAGCTCTCCGCCGCTCAGTACATAGTCCCCTATACTTATTTCATCCGTGGCCAGATGCTCCCGCACACGCTCATCCACACCCTCGTAGTGACCACAAATGAGGATAACCTCTTTATTGCTCGCGATCTCCATAGCGATACGCTGGTTAAACAAACGCCCCTGAGGCGTGAGCAAGATCACCGGGATATCCCTCTCCCCCCTCACCATTTCCACAGTCTCGAATATCGGTTCCGGTTTAAGTACCATCCCAGGGCCGCCACCATACGGGTAATCATCTACTATATGATGCTTATCCGAAGTACAGTCCCTGATATTATATATCGATATATTAACCAGCCCCCGCTCGACCGCCCGCTTAATTATACTTTCATTGAAAGGTCCCGTAAACATATTGGGGAAAAGAGTCAAGATATGTATATGCATTATATCCTCTCTCCCCAAACATTATCATTATTATTACTATTTATGCGATTTATCCGCGCAATCTCCCGACTGCCCCCTGAGAGTCTCAATAGCATGACTGAATGCCGGAGAAATTACTTCAAGACACTCACGAACCGCCTTTGGGCTGCCGGGGAGATTTATTATTAAGCTTCTTTTCCTGATTCCGCTGACAGCCCTGCTCAGCACCGCCATAGGAGTCTTCTTCAGGCTCCCGGCCCTCATCGCTTCAGCGAAACCCGGTACCTCTTTGTCGATGATCGCGAGGGTTGCTTCAGGCGTTACATCACGCGGCGTCAACCCGGTGCCACCGGTCGTGAGTATGAGATCAATCCCCTCTCTATCCACCCACTCCACCAGCCTTGCAGAAATAATCTCCCTCTCGTCCGGGACTATTTCATATTTTACCACGTGCGCATCAAGAGCGGCAAGAATTCCTTTTATTACCTTGCCGCTCTCGTCTATTCTCTCGCCTCGCGAGCCCTTATC
>CAZWOG010000174.1:0-2588 GCA_964635685.1 uncultured Dehalococcoidales bacterium
TTATTTTCATGAAATTCCTGTCCCTGAGTTCCCTTGCAACAGGCCCGAAAATTCGGGTGCCGCGGGGGTTCCCGTCTTTCGCAAGTATAACCGCAGCGTTATCATCGAATCTGACGTAGCTTCCGTCGTCCCTGCGAAGCGGCTTTCTGGCCCTCACAACAACGGCAAGCACCACTTCGCTCTTTTTCACGGTCATGTTGGGATCGGCGGATTTCACGACCGCCGTAAAAAGATCTCCCACTGCGGCGCATCTTTTATTGGAAGAGCCCAGAACCCTTATGCACATAACGACTTTGGCTCCGCTGTTGTCCGCGATGGTCAGCATTGACCTATTTTGTATCACTTTGGGTCTCCTTTGGCTTTCTCACGGGCGCGGGCATCCCTTTGTCCTCTGTCTCGATATATTCTTTTTTCTTGCCGAGAATCTCCGTTACCACCCATCTCTTGCCGGCAGACATGGGCCTTACCTCCATGATCCTGACCTTGTCCCCGATCGAACATATCTCCCCTTCGTCATGGGCCTTGAACGTGTTCGTGATCCTTATGATCTTCTGATATAGAGGGTGTTTGACTTTCCTCTCGATCTGCACCACTACCGTCTTTGACATCTTGTCGGAGACGATAATTCCCTCTTTTATTTTTCTATTTGCTTTTTTCGGCTGTTCCACTTGTTTTCTCCTTCATTATTGTCAGGATCCTGGCGATATTGCGGCGCGCCCACCTGATCTTGAAAGGGTCCTTTTGCTCGCTGCGTTTTAATTTCAGCATAAAAAGATTTGTTCTTGCGGATGCAAGTTTTTCCTTCAGTTCGCCGGCATTAAGCTGGCGCAAATTTTCCGCTGTATCCTTTTCTTTTGCTTTTGCCATATTACATCTTTCCTACCAGACGGGTCTTGATGGGAAGCTTATGCCCGGCAAGCCTCATGGCTTCCAGGGCGTCTTCCTTCGAGACTCCGGCAAGTTCAAATATTATCTTGCCCGGTCTGATCACGGCAACATAATACGCGGGATCGCCTTTTCCGCTGCCCATGCGAGTTTCAGCGGGCCTGGCGGTCGCCGACTTGTCCGCTAAAACCCTTATCCAAACTTTTCCTCCCCTTTTGACAAAATGCGTAACGGCTTTTCTTGCTGATTCTATCTGCTTCGTCTTAAGCCAGCATGCCTCAAGGGCCTGGAGGCCGTATTCCCCGAAGCAAACCGTGTTGCCCCTGGTGGCAACCCCTCTTCTTTTTCCTCTCTGGTCTTTTCTGAATTTTACTTTCTTTGGTTGTATGCCCATATCCTTAGCTCACCGTCTCCGTCACAGTGACGGAAGGTTTTATGACTTCTCCCGCTTTCTGTTCTTTTTCGGTAAAGGCGTCTCCCTTGTAGATCCACACCTTGACCCCTATCTTCCCGTAAACTGTCATCGCTTCGGTGAATCCGTACTCGATCCTGGCGCGAAGGGTCTGAAGCGGGACTCTTCCCTTCCTGTACCACTCGCTTCTTGCGATCTCGGCGCCGTTGAGCCGTCCGCCGCACATGATCTTTATGCCTTTCGCGCCGGAACGCAGCGCCTTTGCGACAGCCTGTTTCATCGCCCTTCTGTACGCGATTCTTTTTTCAAGCTGCGCCGCAACGTTCTCGGCTACAAGGATGGCACATATCTCCGGATTCTCTTCCTCCTGAATATTCAGCTCCACCTGCTTTTTGGTCATCTTGACCAGCTCTTCCCTGAGCGCCGCAACTTCCCTGCCGCCTCTCCCTATTACAAGCCCGGGTTTGGCGGAGTAAACGTTTACCTCTATCTGGTTGGCCCTTCTGCTTATCTTTATCTTTGATATCCCGGCTTTGAACAGATTGTGCTTGATATATTTCCTGACCTTAAGGTCCTCAAGCATAAGAGAACTGTATTCCTTTTTGCCGGCAAACCAGTTGGAATCCCAGGTCTCTATTACCCCTATTCGAAATCCTTTAGGATGGACTTTTTGCCCCACGGGTCTCCTCCTCAACGTATATCGTTATGTGGCTCTGTCTTTTTAATATCGGGAACGCGCTGCCCCGAGCCCTTGGATGAACTCTCTTGAAAGGAGTCGCTCCGTCGATCAAGATTTCTGATACGAACAATTTATCCTCACCTAGCTTGTAGTTATTCTTTGCGTTCGCGACGGCCGATTTAAGCACTTTCCCGATGAGCTTCGCTCCGAAATTGGGCAAAAATGAAAGCATGACCAGGGCTTCCTTTACATGCTTGCCCCTGATAAGATCAGCGACCTGCCTTACTTTCCTGGGCGCCGCTCTTAAATATTTAGCTTGTGCTTTTACTTTCATATTATTATGTTAATGCCGATGTTTTTGCAGTGGGCACGCTGTGCCCCCTGAACGTCCTCGTGGGCGCGAATTCACCCAGCTTGCTTCCCACCATGTTCTCCGTAATATATATAGGTATGTGTTTGTTGCCGTTATGGACGGCTATTGTGAACCCGACCATTTCCGGAGTGATAACGCTCCTTCTGGACCATGTCTTGATCATTTTCTTCTCTCCGCCCGACTGCATCCTGCTGATCTTTTCCATCAGGTGATAATCCACAAAAGGCCCTTTTTTTGAA
>CAZWOG010000175.1:0-2585 GCA_964635685.1 uncultured Dehalococcoidales bacterium
ATGCCGAGCCGACCTAGCTCCTCAGGCTTGTCGAGGTAACGATTCCCCTTTTCTTTGACGATATCTTTTGCGATGTCGATAATGTAGTCGCCCACGTAGCCGCCCTCCGGCATGGGCTCATCGCGACCCAGCTGCTGGCAGTAACGGGCGTACAGCGAGCGGTGGAAGAGATCGATCTGGGTGCCGGCATCGTTCACGTAGTACTCCCTCTCGACGGTGTATCCGGCGGCGGCCAGGACGTTGGCCAGCGCGCTGCCCAGCACGGCGCCGCGGCCGTGGCCCACATGCAGCGGCCCGGTGGGGTTGACGCTGACGAACTCCACCTGTATCTTCTCGCCTCTTCCGTCAGCGATATTTCCGTATTCATCGCCGGCGCTCAGGATCGCGCCCACCTGTTCGGTGAGCCAGCCCTCGGTAAGCGAGAAATTAATGAACCCGGGCGGCACCAGCTCCACCTTCTCACAGCCAGGCGGGCACTGAATCAGGCCCACGATCTGCTGGCCGATGGCCATCGGGCTCATCTGTGCTATGCGGGCCAGCTTCAGCGGCAGGGCGCAGGCGTAATCCCCGTGCTCCGGGTTCTGCGGCCGTTCGATGACAACCTCAGGCATGGCCATCGAAGGTATCAGCTTCTGGCTCTGCGCCTCGGCGGCCGCCTTTTCTATCAGTTGCGCAAGTTCGTCTTTTATCATGCTTCTCCCATAGTCACGCCGTCCCCCCAGACACGGACCATCTGCTCCTTGAGCAGCTTGTGCTCCGGGCTGGAGAGCGACGAATCTACCTTGAATATCTTGATCGCCTCTTTACGGGCGAGTTCCAGCAGTTTCATATCGGAAAGCCGGGCCATCTTAAGGTCGGGAAGGCCGCTCTGCCTGATGCCGAAGAAATCGCCGGGCCCCCTGAGCCGCAGATCCTCCTCGGCCAGGACAAAACCGTCATGAGTGCTCTCGAGGAGCGAGAGCCGCTCCCTGCTCTCCGGCGAGGGGCTCTCAGCAAGCAGTATACAATAGCTCTGGTGCTCCCCGCGACCCACCCGGCCGCGGAACTGGTGCAGCTGCGCCAGACCGAAGCGGTCGGCGCCCTCGATGAGCATCACGGTGGCGTTGGGTATATCGATGCCGACCTCCACCACCGGCGTGGCCACGAGGATATGGAACTCGCCGCTGCGGAAATTCCGCATCGCATTTTCCTTATCGGACGGCTTGAGCCTGCCATGCACGAGACCCAGTTTTAAATCGGGAAACACTTCACGCGACAGGCGCTCGTGCTCGCTGACCGCAGCCTTGGCCTCGATGGCCTCCGAATCCGATATCAACGGGCAGATGATAAAGGCCTGGCGTCCCTCCTGCACCTGCTTCCTTATGAAGCGATAGGCCATCTCGCGCTGATCCGAGGCCAGCCACTTGGTCTTGATGACCTGCCGGCCTGCTGGCAGTTCATCGATCACCGACAAATCCAGGTCGCCGTACAGCGTCAGCGCCAGGCTGCGCGGTATCGGGGTCGCGGTCATGGCCAGAAGGTGCGGGTTGGGCCCCTTCTGCCGCAACGCAGCCCGCTGCATCACGCCGAAGCGGTGCTGCTCGTCCACGATAGCAAGGCCCAGCTTCTTGAACTCGACCTCCTCCTGAATCAGGGCGTGCGTGCCCACCGCTATATCCACATCGCCCGACGCGATCCTCTCGTAAGCCGCATTCTTCTCGCTCTTCTTCATGCTCCCCTTTAAGAGCGCCAGCGTAACCGGCCTGTCGAGCAGCGCCGAGAACGTCCGCAGGCTGCCTTCATCCTTATCCAGACGGCCGCAGCTGCTTAAAATATGCGATATCGTCGAGAAGTGCTGCTCCGCCAGTATCTCCGTGGGCGCCATGAAGGCCCCCTGATACCCGCTGGCCGCGGCGGCCAGCAGCGCGGCCACGGCCACCACGGTCTTGCCGCTGCCCACCTCGCCCTGCAGCAGGCGGCTCATGGGCTTCACCTTTGCCAGATCGGACATTATATCATTAAGAGAGCGCGCCTGGGCGCCGGTCATTGTATACGGGAGCGAGGCCAGGAAGGGTTCCAGCACATTATCTTTTGCTGCGATGCGATTGGCTTTGCCGCTTTCCCTCCAGTCCTTCCTTCTGGAGAGCACCCCCAGCTGTATAATGAACAGCTCGTCGAAGGCCAGCCTCCTGCGGGCCTGATCCTTGGCCTGATCATCATCCGGATAGTGAGCCTGCATTATCGCTTCCTGCAATCCGATTAGCCCGGCCTCCGCCATCACCTCCTGCGGCATGAAATCCACTAGCTGCGGCGAGCAGGTTTCCACCACCTCTTTGATAATCCTGCGCACCATGCGCGGGCTCAGGCCTTCGGTGAGCGGGTAAACCGGTATCAGCCTGCCCGTATGCGTCAGGTCGTCGCCTGACAGCAGCTCATATTCCGGCGCGATGAAGACCTTGATGCCCTTATAAAGGCTCACCTTCCCGCTGAAAACGTACTGCGAGTTGGTGTGCAGCTGCCGGGCCATGTAAGGCTGATTGAACCAGACCACCTTCATATTGCCGCTCTCATCGCCGATAACGGCCTCGGCCGAGCGCCTACCTCCC
>CAZWOG010000176.1:0-2573 GCA_964635685.1 uncultured Dehalococcoidales bacterium
TTTTGGACAGTTCAATAGCATATTTGTCCCAATAGGGTATCAATTCAACAACCGAACCCCTGTCAGTCACCCATACACAAAAATAATCGGGTGCACCCCATAAGAGATGCACCCGATCTTGCGCCCATATTTCTGTATTACATCATGGAATAGCCGCCGCTGACGCTCAGCGTCTGGCCGGTGATAAAGCCTGCAGCATCGGATGCCAGGAACACCATAGCATTGGCGATATCCTGAGCGGTGCCGACCCTGCGCAGAGGATAGTTCTTGGCGATCTTGGCAACTACCTCCTCGGTAAAGAAGCCTCGGGACAGCTTCCAGCCGGTGTCCTCGCCATACTCGTCCGCGCTGCTGGGAAGGGTCAGGCCGGGGCATACAACATTGAGCCTGATGCCGAACTTGCCGGTCTCCCGCGCAACCGCCTTTGTGAAGGCAATTACGGCGCCCTTGGTCCCGGCGTATACAGCCTCTTTGAACTCGCCGACGCGGCCGGCATCGGAACCGGTGCTGACGATGACGCCCTTGCCCTGTTTAATCATAGGGCCTAATGCCGTCTTGGTGCAGTTCAGCACGCTGCGATAGTTGATGGCGATGACCTTGTCCCAGAAATCAGGCCCGGTATCGACAAAGAGCTGCTGGATATCCCAGCCCACGTTGTTGATGAGGACATCAACCGAGCCAAGCTCTGCAATGGTCTTATCCACCATCGCCTGTACCTGATCCAGCTTGGTGACATCCGTCTTCGCTATAACTGTCTTGGGACTCCCTAACTCCTTCGCCTTTACGGCTACCTTCTGAGCCTGCTTCTCATCGAGGTCTGCGATCATTATTTTGCATCCCTCTTTGGCAAAAGCCAGAACGATACCACGTCCGATATTGGACGCTCCCCCGGTAACAATTACATTCTTCCCCTTCAGTCCTAGCTCCATGTACACTCCTCCTTCGATATTTTTAAATTAGAGTTAAATCTAATCCGATACCTGCATCGGAATTACTCTCGCAGTGAACTAGCCCCTAGGCAAGCCCAATCCCACCGTGGCTATGATATTACGCTGTATCTCCGGCGTGCCCCCGGCAAATAAACACCCGAGGTTGTTCAGGTAATTGCCGGTCATGTACCCATCCATCGGCGCCCTGGGGGCGTGCCAGGCCAGCGTGCCGTAGAGCCCCATTATCTCCGTAGCCACCTTCGCCAGCTTGAAATAGACCTCATCGCCGAAGACCTTGGCGATAGATGCCTGGTAATGAGGGAGCATACCCTTGGTGATCATCCATATCACTCGATACGCCAGCAGACGGGAAGCATAAACCTCGATAGCCATATCCGCCACCCTCTGCCGCACAATCGGATCCTTGGCCAGCGGCTTGCCGCCATAGCTGGTATTCTTAACAAAATCGACCAGATCGTCCAGCGCACGCCGCGCCGAGCCGCCTATGGCCGCGAGCGTGCCCCTCTCGAAACCGAGAATGGTCATCATGATCAGCCAACCGCCGTTCTTAGGGCCGAGCATATTCTCTTTGGGCACACGCACGTTATCGAAATATACCTCGCAGAAGCCTGGTGCCCCTACCATATTTACAATTGGGCGCACCTCGATGCCCGGTGTTTTCATATCGAGAAGAAAGAAACTGATCCCCTTATGTTTCGATACAGTGGTGTCCGTTCTTGTGGTCATATAACAGAAATCGCCGTGGAGGCCAAAGCTGATCCATATCTTCTGGCCATTTATAACATAGTGATCGCCGTCCAGTACAGCGCTGGTCTGTATCCCCCCAGAATCTGAGCCGAAGTTAGGCTCGGAGAAGCACTGTATCCACATCACCTCACCGTGTGCAATAGGGGGCAGGAATTTGTTCTTCTGTTCTTCTGTGCCGTGCACAAGTATCGTGGGGCCCACTATTCCGCTGCCGCCTTGATCCATCCTGGGCGCCCTGGCGTATGCCATCTCCTCATTGAAGATGAGGTACTGCATCTCGGTACCCTCAAGGCCGCCGTATTTCTTAGGCCACAGTGTAGCTATCCACCCCTTCTCGCCAATCTTTCGCGTGAACTGCTTGGTGAACTCCCACTCCTCCTCGCTCTCGCCTCCATGAACCACTACCCTCTCATATTTGCGCGGCAGCTCCTTCTTTATAAACTCGCGAATTTCCTTCCGGAATGCTTCTTCCTGAGGGGTAAATGTAAAATCCAAGACATCACTCCTAGTCAATTAATAAAGGGCACAAACCTCTACAATTCTATTGATAAAGTGCATATCCCGTCAAGTCCTCAACGGCGTTGGTCGCTTATCATCAAAGGAGAGTGTTGAGAAAGGCTGTTTCAACCCCCTGTACCCCCCAATCTTTGGGGGATTTTTTAAGCTGGGGGATACCCCCAGTTCCCCCGCCAGAGGGTGTTCCCTCTGGACTTCCCTTTTCCGTTGTAATCCGTAGGGTGGTCTAGTCACCCTCACCCTAACCCTCTCCTCTGCGGAGGGAGAGGAAATTTAAATGGGCACGGCAAGCAGTGCCCCTACGTTAATCCCAATGTAGGGGCGAGGCTCGCCTCGCCCTTTCTCCAGAGGTAAGGGGTT
>CAZWOG010000177.1:0-2567 GCA_964635685.1 uncultured Dehalococcoidales bacterium
CCAGTCCCTCGCGATATCGGGCATCTCGAGAAAGCGGATGAGGTGCCCCGTGGGAGCGGTATCCAGCACAAAGATATCGAACTCGCGTCCTTCCATCAGCTCCATGACCTCGATAAGGGCCATCACCTCGTCAATCCCCGGAGGGCTGAGGTCAAGAAGACGTTCCATCACTTCCTGGTCGAACTCCACCTTCACCTCGCCGCCGCTCAGAAAGGAGTCGAAGATGTCATCAATGGCCTCTCGATACCGGCGCGTAAAATCGACCAGCAGCTTCGGGGCATTGATCTCCTGGGCATAAAGGTTGGGAATCCCTTCGATGGGGGTTATTTCCGTTCCGATCTTCCGGCCAAAGCTATCGGACAGCGAGTGGGCCGGGTCCGTGGAGAAGATCAAGACTTTCTTTTCGGGGAACCGGGAGGCGAGCTCGAGGGCCGTGGCGGCGGCCACCGAGCTCTTCCCGACGCCGCCCTTCCCGCCGATCAAGACGAGGCGGGCCGTCGGAAGGAGAAGGGTCGAACCGCACCGTGGAACCTCCGACACCGCGGTGGGCGCGGGCCTGGCGCAACCCTCAAAGGCGGCCGGCTGCGCGCCGCCGGCGAAAAAGCGAGCGAACCGTCTCAGGGGCTCCACCCCGCGGACTTCGCAGGGGAGTTGTGGGAGCTTCAGGAGGTTGAGGTCGGCAAACTCCCGTTGGATTCTGTCCAGCGACCCCACCTGCTCAGCCCGCCTCCCTTGGCAGAAAGGGCAGTGGGAGTTTTGTTCGACAACGTGGTTGACGACCAGGTTCCGGACCGGGATTCGGAGTCTCTTCAGAGTGGCCACCAGGCGCTCGCACTCCGCCACCGCCATCTCTTCGGGGATGGTCACAACCACGAATTCCGTGGCGGCCGCGTCTTGAATGAGTTGTTCGACCCGTTTGGCGTCCCCGGCCATGGTCTCCAGCCATCGATCGCATTCGTCCGGCAGATAGCGGCCGCGGGAAAAGGTCCTGGCCATAAATCGGTGTTTCTTCATCATCAGGTCCAGGATGCTCACCCACTGTTGCAGCAGCCCGGGGAGTTCCAGCAGACGGATCGTGTGCCCGGTGGGGGCGGTGTCCATGATGATCACGTCATATTGCCGGTCCTTGACCAGTTCCATGAGCTCGAGAATGGCCATGAACTCATCCATTCCCGGCAGAGAGAGCTCGAGAAAACTCCGGATGTCCTCTTTATCGAAATACGTGCCCCGGTCGGCGATTTTGGCCAGAATAGGTCCATTTTTGAGCTTGAACTCGGCCAGCAAGCGTTCCGCGTCCGCCTCTCGGGCAAAAAGATGATCGACTCCTTGGACGGGAACAACCCGATCGCCGATTTGTTGGTCAAGGCTATCCCCGACGGAGTGAGCGGGATCGGTGGAGACAAGGAGTATTTTCTTGTTCGGGTTCCGTTCGGCGAGAACCATAGCGCCGGCGACGGCCAAAGTGGTTTTCCCCACGCCCCCCTTCCCTCCAAAGAAGATAAACCGCAGATCTCTTTCCAAGAAGCTGGGCCGCATGTTCGTCATCTTCCAATCCTTCTTGGGGGCTAATTCATCACCCGTCATGACCCGAGAATCTGTTCCAAGCCAGCCAGTAGGAGCATAAGGCGTCCATCATCTTGTCGAACTTCCCGTTCGGTTTTTGGACTGGGTCGATTGGCATCAGATATCGCCTCCGTCGATCTTGGAAATAAGATATCCGCTCAAGTCCTCGAACCGCTTTCTATTTTTATGATAAAAGGGAAGCAGAGATTGGTATTCTTTGATTTTCCGTGTTTCCTTGATTTCTTTGATTTTGATGTCGCGGGGGAGTCTCGGCTTGATCTGGTGATAAGCGCCGATAAAAAGAATGCCGGTTTCGCCCTCCTGGAGGGCCCGATCTATTCTTTGGGCGATATATTCATCTCTTTGTCTTAAAAGCGTCTTCTTGGTTAACTTATACAGGAATAATCCGAAGATTTTCTCCGCGGTCGTTTTGGCCCGGATCATTTTCAGCAACCGGTCCCGCTCTTTCTTCACCAGGTTGAAGTCTTCCGTCTTCATCAATATCGCCCCTCTTTGAAGGAGCTTTGAAACCAACCGGTGATTTTTGCTGCCCGCTTTTTCGCCTTCCTGGATGATATTCAATCCCACGTCCCCGTCCGCGAACATGCCATCCTGGAATATCTTGGCTCCGGAGACATGGATCGAATCAAAATAAAGAAAGAGCGCGTCCCAAAAACCGTCGATGGTCCTCAGATGATCTCTCCACATGTTTTCGCCGAAATTTTCAAGGCCTTTTCGATGGACCTCTTCGGCCAGAGAGCCAAGGTCGGCACTCGTGTGGATGATCGGAACATAAAGAAGAGTTCTCATTCGTTTCCCATGAGTCACGCTTCGCTTTTGAGTTTGTGGACCTCTTCCTCAAGTTTCTTGATTCTCTTCTCTTTCTCCGACTCTTGGGCTTTGGAGGAAAGATAAGAATCCGTTTGCCACCAATTGATCCCCATCTCCATGGCCTTATCCACGGAAGCCACCAAGAGCCTTATTTTGATGGTGAGCAGGTCAAT
>CAZWOG010000178.1:0-2548 GCA_964635685.1 uncultured Dehalococcoidales bacterium
GAAATGTACCTCTTGGCATGCCACCCTACTGCGGTAATCCTCCTGGTGTCAATCCGCCCAATTGTGAGTGTGATCAGACGATTGACATCTTTGATGCCCTGGTCATTATCGACAAGACGTTGAGCAAAATGAATTGCTGCGATTACTGCATATTTGGTAAGATTTATTAGAAGGCGAAAATGGGTTTTCGGTCAAACACTAATTATCCATGCTATGAGTCTGGCTTGATACATACCATGGGATACAGATTATAATTGTTTTAAAGTGCTTTAAAGGAACCTTTTGAGGTTATTATAAAGCCACTTCTGTGAGGGGGGTGGCTTTTTTTTAGCGTAAGTCTGAGGTATAGATTATTTACTAGTGCCCTGACGAAACCCCTCTCACACCACATCGTTTGTCATTTCGAAGGAGCGCAACGACTGAGAAATCTCATGCAGATTAAGGGATTTCTCCCGGAGTTTACCCTGAGGGAAATCGAAGGGTTCGGAATGACTTTTTTCCTATTACGACACAGCCTCTTATCAAGGGGGAGGGATTGGGTGGGGGGTGATCATTCAATCAAAGAAAGCTGAATCAATTACCTGAGCAAAAGTTTAGATTGAAGGGTTACCTCGCTAAGTTTTTTTATAATTGTTCTTTTTAGTACGTTTATATAATATATGGATATCATTTAGCTTTTTATTCAATATTTATTAAATTTTGTTCTTTTTAGTAATTAAACAATAAAATCATATTTTTAAAATTTGAAAAATAATAATCAATAACATATACTTATATATATTTAAAAAATAAAATATTTGGTACTTCAATTGCATATACTCGGATGGTAATAATGATGATGGTAAAAAAATTATTGATAATAGTTTGTTAAAAATAATTGACTTTTAAGTTATAATTATATATTATAATATTAATTAATTAATAGCTAATCAAATAAGAATACAAGAAATGATAAACAAAAAAAATTTTTTAAAAATCAATTTTTTCCTCTTTTTTATTTTTATAGTTTATTTCCCGCCACCATCACAGGCCCAACCAGATGTAACTATGGATATTGGAGAGGGGTCTGGACTTCCATGTTTCTTACGGGGAGGTGCATGCAACGGGTGCGACCAAACAGACTGCTATCAATTTGATCAAGGAGGGGTTCTCTGCGCTCCAGGAGATGAGAATTGTTACCTGTATGAAGAAAGTATCTGCACTGGTTGCAATGAAGGTATCTGCTTTGAGATGGGGACCCCCTGTGTCCAGCAAGCGGTACCAATCAGCATGGAGAACCTCAATCATAGGATAAAAGGTTTATCAATGCGCATGCGAGACGTGGGAAATTATCTTCGTCTCACCGGATGTGAAACAACAGACCGCACGAATGGTTTTAATTGTATGATAAGTGACATTCAAGATGATCCCCTTGATCCATCGCTCAACGGCAGCTTCACGGTGGCTTTACTGCGCTTGTCGCAACCCATTAGATATATTGAACAGGGAACGGGCCCCATCTGTTATCTTACCTTTCAGGTTGTAAACACTGCACCACGCGGGGAGTGTAGAGCCATCAATGCCGAAGAGGTAAAAGTTACCGATGAATTTTTTACTATCCTGGAGGCGGAAACGACATCGGGGGAGTTTTGCTTTCTATCCCCTCCTTCATGCAGCGGTGTTTCACCAGAGTCTGGGATGCAGGGAAATTCGTATACGGTAACCATTACTGGCGAAAATACTAATTTTGTCCAAGGCACTACCCAGGTGAGTTTTGAGAATTCGGGGATTACAGTGGACAGTGTCACGGTGCAATCATCTACCGTGGTGCAAGCTTCTATTACCATTGCGTCAACCGCTCCTACCGGGCCGGGTGATGTCACCGTCACCACCGGTTCAGAGATAGTGGTATGCTATGATGACTTTACCGTACAGCAGACGGTACTCGGCTGCGTGAGTGTGGCGCCCTCCTTTGGGTATCAGGGAGACACCAACAAACTGCTAACCATTACTGGGCAGAATACGCATTTTGTCCAAGGTACTACCCAGGTGAGCTTCAGTGGTACAGGAATTACAGTTATCTCAGGTACGACTCAAGTAAGCTCATCTACTGTGGTAAGTGTGAGAATTAATATAGCAGAGACTGCTGATATCACTTCAAGAACGGCCACGATCACCACCGGTTCAGAGATAATACAGTGTACTAATGCCTTTCAGGTATTGGAGAAACAAATAGCCTGCCTGGGAGTCTCACCCCCCAATGGCATGCAGGACTCACAGAATCTGCGGGTGGTGATTACAGGCCAGTACACTCATTTTGTCCAGGGCACTACCCAGGTAAGCTTTGAGAATCCGGGGATTACGGTAACCAGTACCACTGTGGACAGCGCTACTCAGATAACGGTATTGATTGATATCACGGGGGATGCCCCTGCGGGTACAGGTGATGTGACGGTTGCCACTGGCTCTGAGGTAATCGTCTGTCGTGATAGCTTTACCGTACTAGAAAAGATATTTGAAATATCAGAAATAAGAGAATCAAATCCTACCAGCGCTTCCTTTACGGTCT
>CAZWOG010000179.1:0-2527 GCA_964635685.1 uncultured Dehalococcoidales bacterium
CTTCTCAGGGCGTTTTGCCGCCTGAGCCATGGGCGAGGGCGCGGGCTTCTCCTCGATCTTCACCCTGAAGATGGTAGTAGCCACGTCGTGCTCTATGCCCGCGGTCAGAGCCTGGAAAGTGGCATGACCGCGCTGCTTGTAGATCACCAGTGGGTCGCGCTGGCCCATGGCCTCCAGCCCGGCGGACTGGCGCATCTGCTCCATGGACGTCAGGTGCTCCACCCAGGCCCGGTCTATCATGCGCAGCATGACCAAACGCTCCAGCAGCCTCATCTTATCGGCGCCGAACTCCTTCTCGCGCTGCTCATATATCTCGTCGATGCGTTTCAGCAGGCGCTCCTCGATGGCAGCCCGGTCCATCTGTTTGACGGCGGCCGCATTGAGCTCCGGCGGCAGCGGCAATATGGTGCCTATTTCTTTGAGGAAAGCAGCGGCATCGATCTCCGCAGCGGTGCTCTTATCCAGATACACGGCGCAGATGCCCTGAATCTCCTTGGCCACCATCGACGTGATGTTGGCCTTGATATCGGAGCCGCTTAATATCTTCTTCCGTTCGCCGTAGATAATCTCGCGGTGCTTATTGACTACGTCGTCGTATTCGACAAGGTGCTTTCTGATATCGAAGTTGTAGCCCTCGATCTTCTTCTGCGATTCCTCTATGGCGCGGGTGACCATCGCGTTCTCGATAGGAATATCCTCGTCGAACTTGAAGCGCTCCATGATGCCCTTGATGCGATCCCCGCCGAAGCGCTTCACCACCTCATCCTCCAGCGACACGTAAAAGCGGCTGTCACCGGGGTCGCCCTGGCGTCCGGAACGGCCTCGCAGCTGGTTATCGATGCGTCTGGCCTCGTGGCGCTCCGTGCCGATGATGTGCAGGCCGCTGAGCTCGACCACACGGTCGTGCTCCTTCCGCCAGTCGTTCTCTTCCCGGCCCTCAGGGGTGCCGCCGAGGATGATATCGACGCCGCGTCCGGCCATGTTGGTGGCTACCGTCACCGCGCCGACGCGGCCGGCCTGCGCCACGATGGCGGCCTCCTTCTCATGGTTCTTGGCGTTGAGCACCTCGTGCTGCACCCCCTTGCGCATGAGCATTTCAGCGAGGTGCTCCGATTTCTCGATGGAGACCGTGCCTATGAGCACCGGCTTGCCCTCGGAGTGAAGTTTCTTAATTTCCTCGGTCACGGCGCGGAACTTGGCCTCCTCGTTCTGATATATAAAGTCGGAATGGTCTTCCCTGACCATCGGTTTGTTTGTAGGAATAACCACCGCATCGAGCTTGTAAATCTTGTGGAACTCCTCGGCCTCAGTGATGGCCGTGCCCGTCATGCCCGCCAGCTTCTCATACATGCGGAAGTAGTTCTGGAAGGTGATCGTGGCCATGGTCATATTCTCGCGCTGCACCTTGACCCCCTCTTTAGCTTCGATGGCCTGGTGCAGGCCCTCGGAATAGCGGCGGCCGGGCATCATCCTGCCGGTGAACTCATCGACGATGATCACCTCACCATTCTTAATAAGATACTCGCGGTCCCTCTTGAACAGGACGCGCGCCTTGAGCGCGCTCTCCAGATAGTACATCAGCATGGCATTCGACGGGTCATAAAGGTCCGGGCTCCGCAGTAGTCCCTCCGTCTTCAGCAGCCCCTCCACCCGGGACATGCCCTCATCCGTGAGCTTCACCGCCCGCTCGCGCTCCTCGACCTCGTAATCCTTGTCGGCGGCGAGCGCAGCGGCGACCCTGGCGAACACGGCGTACTTGTCCGAGGCCTCGGGCGCCGGGCCGCTGATGATGAGCGGCGTGCGCGCCTCATCGATCAATATATAATCGACCTCATCCACGATAGCGTAATTAAGCTGTCGTTGCACACATTGAGAAAGGTCGACGACCATGTTGTCCCTGAGATAGTCGAAGCCGAACTCGTTGTTGGTGCCATAGGTGATGTCAGCCTCATAGGCCTCGCGGCGCTTCACCGGCCGCAGGTGCGGCCAGGCTTTGTCCTCTGTTGTATATGCAGGATCGAAGACGAACGAAGCCTCGTGCTGTATCGTAGCCACCGAGAGGCCGAGCGCATTGTAGATAGGTCCCATCCACCAGCAGTCGCGCTTGGACAGGTAATCGTTGACTGTGACCACGTGCACGCCTTTTCCGGGGAGGGCGTTCAGGTAGCTGGGCAGGGTGGCGACGAGGGTCTTGCCCTCGCCTGTTTTCATCTCTGCGATCCTGCCCTGGTGCAGCACCATGCCGCCGATAAGCTGCACATCGAAGTGACGCTGCTTTATGGTGCGCCTGGCCGCCTCGCGCACCGCGGCAAATGCCTCCGGCAGAATATCATCGAGCGACTCCCCGCCATCGAGACGCTTGCGGAACTCATAGGTTCTGTTCTTGAGCTGCTCCGGGAGGAGGTTTTCATTGTTGTGTTCCAGCGAGTTGATCTCCTCAACCACAGGCTCAAAGCGCTTGATCACCTTCTCGTTGGAATCTATAAGCCCGCCTAGCCATTTAAACATATGCACCTACGATCATTCG
>CAZWOG010000180.1:0-2522 GCA_964635685.1 uncultured Dehalococcoidales bacterium
TAGTCCCCCATACTTTGGGGGACATAAGAAGATTTAGGGGACACCCCTAATACCCCGCCAGAGGGTGATCCCTCTGGACTTCCCTGTTCCGAACAAAGTCGGTTGCAAGGGAATGCGACACTGCGGCAGGAGAAACTCTCCTGCACCTACTTTATATTTGGGTCGAGGTAAGGTCAGCACTCTCAATCTTGGGTTAATCGTGTAGGGGCGATTCATGAATCGCTCTTGCTTGTCGACGAATTGGAAGTCAACTCTCTGTTATCCTCCTAGTCTTGGGGGAAATAGGGAGGAGTCATCCCAAAACCACCGTTAGGAAGAAGTCTGTACCTCTTGTAGCGGCTCGCAGGTTGTTTCGAGTGGTATATGGACAAGGTGCTGTGGGAATGGCTATAATAAACGTGTGTTCCCAGAGGTGAATTCTTTTTGCTTTTGGCATGCATATGTGGGAGACGGCAATTAGCTTTAGTTAAAAGTCGCGATACCAAGTAATTATTTTTTAAAGGATATATTCCAGTGCTATTGATAAAAGAAATGCAGGACAAGGCGAAGGTATTACGCCGGCATGTTATCAAAATGATCGCAGAGGCCAACAGCGGGCATCCCGGCGGCTCGCTATCGGCAGTTGATATCATCACCGTCCTCTATTTCCATGTATTGCATCATGATCCTAAAAATCCCATGTGGCCGGATCGTGATCGCTTTATATTGAGTAAAGGCCATGCGGCGCCAGCGTTGTATGCCGCTCTGGCCGAGGCCGGGTATTTCCCAATTGAGGAACTCTCGACTCTGCGCAAAACGAATAGCAGGATGCAGGGCCACTGCGATGTTATGGCTACTCCGGGTGTGGAGACGTCCTCCGGGCCGCTGGGGCAGGGATTATCGTTCGGCATCGGGTGCGCCCTGGCGGCACGTCTCGATAACCAAAAATACTATACATACGTTCTCCTCGGTGACGGCGAATGCGATGAGGGTCAGGTCTGGGAAGCGGCTATGTCCGCAGCTCATTATAAGCTGGACAATATAATAGCCATTATCGATCGTAACGGTATTCAGCTCGATGGCCGGACCTGCGATATCATGAATACGGAGCCTCTGGATGAGAAATGGCGCGCTTTCGGCTGGCAAGTCATAATCGTCGATGGACATGACATTTATAAGCTGGTTATCGCGCTTGACGAAGCGAAATTGATCAAGAGCAAACCTACGGTGATCATAGCAAATACGGTGAAGGGCAAGGGCGTCAGTTTCATGGAGAACAAGGCTGAATTTCATGGTAAGCCTCCGACCAAAGAGCAGGCGGCGCAGGCGCTGAAGGAGCTTGAGTGATTATGTGCGCCGAGAGTTCTATGCGTGAAGCTTATGGTAAAACCCTTGTCGAGCTGGGCAAGGAGAACAAGGATATCGTTGTCCTGGATGCCGATCTCTCTCAATCGACTCAAACTTTCATGTTCGCCAAGGAGTTCCCCAAGAGATTCTTCGATTGCGGCATTGCGGAGCAGAACATGATGGGCATTGCCGCCGGCCTCGCCGCATCCGGCAAGACGGCCTTCGCCAGCACGTTCGCCGTATTCGCTTCCTCCCGCTGTTTCGATCAGGTACGCTGGTCCATCGCCCAGCCGCATCGCAACGTCAAAATAGTTGCTACACATGCAGGGATCACAGTTGGTGAGGACGGCGCTTCGCATCAATCCATAGAGGACCTGGCGCTCATGTGCGCACTGCCGGGCTTTACCGTCATAGTGCCCGCTGATGCTATCGAGACAGCTCAGGCGGTCAGGGCGGCGGCGGCCGATTGCGGGCCGTATTACATAAGATTACCCCGACCGAAATCGGCGGTCTTATATGGAGACAACTATCAGTTCGTCGCGGGCAAGGCGGTGACGATGCGTGATGGCAAAGACGCTACGATAATAGCTACCGGTCTCATGGTAGAGCGGGCGCTTCAGGCTGCCGAGGAATTAATCAAAAACGGGCTCGACGCGCGTGTGCTGAACATACATACCCTCAAGCCGCTGGATGGCAAAGCAATAATCAAAGCCGCCAGAGAGACAGGGGCCATTCTTACTGTGGAAGAACACCTGAGGCAGGGCGGATTGGGCAGCAGGGTGGCTCAAATAGTGGCTGAGTATTGTCCTGTCCCGATGACCTTGATGGGAATAAAGGATAGCTATTCCTTTTCCGGGAAGCCGGATGAGCTGCTTGAAATAAATGGACTTACCGCTTCAAATATCGTAGAGAAAGCCATTGGTCTGGTTTATAAAAAGTTCAAGTCTCATCCTGATAGCAAATAACATTATGTAAGAGACCTGCAATCCCTAGGGAACCGCTGATCGATTCTTACCAACCCCCTAAATCCCCCATAACTTTTGAGATAGGGCGAGTATAAAACTCGCCCCTACAGGGGGACTTTTTATTTAGCTGGGGGACACCCCCCAACCCCCGGTCCTTCCGCGGAAGGCCACCTCTTTTGCGATAGTCTCCTAAGGCCTGACCTGGCAGCTGCCAAGGATAATCCATGTATA
>CAZWOG010000181.1:0-2515 GCA_964635685.1 uncultured Dehalococcoidales bacterium
CTGTATCCCCCAATCATGGGGGAAGATTAAAAAGAATTAGGGGACACCCCTAAAACCCCGGCAGGAGAATTTCTCCCGCACCTTTATCACAGCGAATCCATAAATGATTCGGGGTCTTCTTCTGTTTCACAATACCAGGGCTCGGGGTCTATGTCCTGCAATGCTGTGGCTGCAGCTCTCCGCACGATGTTCTCGCTATCTTTTAGAGCCTCTCTCAGGGCGGGCACAGCGGGCTCCACCTCTTTTTTACAGTTGATGCCGATCTTGCCGATGGCGCCTGCGGCGGCAGCCCGCGTCATAGTGTCCCCATGCTTCAATGCTTCAATAAGTGCTGGCATAGTTTCTACAGCATCGAATCCCAGCTTGCTTATGGCGCTGGCAGCGCTGTAGCGCAGCGAGTTATCTTTGCTCTTGAGCGCCTTTATCAGGCCTTTGATATCACGCTTCGCGGCTAATTCGTCGATATTGATGTTGGATTTGGTCATAGTATAAAATTCCTCAAGCAGGAGGAGGCTTGGTCAACCCCCTTTATCCCCCAATCATGGTCCTTCCATGAGAAGATTCCATGGAAGGATTCTGCGGAAGGGCACATCTTTTTAAAATTTCTCGACCTCTGCCATCAGGGCGGCGAGAAAATCAGATTCGTTAACGGTGCACACCTGCTTGCCTTTGCTGAAGATAATGCCTTTGCCTTTGCCGCAGGCGATGCCCACATCCGCGTTCTTGGCCTCCCCGGGGCCGTTTACCACGCAGCCCATGACCGCTATCTTGATCGGCTTTTCAATCCTCGCCAGCCGCTTTTCCACCGCGTTTGCTAGAGCTATGACATTGATCTCACTGCGTCCGCAAGTGGGGCAACTAATGAGTGTCGGGCCGCGCCGGCTGAGACCGAGCGATTTCAATATCTCGTATCCGGCGCTGACCTCCTCGCGCGGGTCGCCGGTGAGCGATACGCGTATCGTGTCGCCTATGCCTTCATATAGCAGGATGCCGATGCCGACCGCGCTGCGGATAGCGCCGCGCCTGGGGGTGCCGGCCTCGGTGATGCCGAGATGGATTGGGTAGGGCATGCGCTTGGCTAGCAGTCGATTCGCCTCGATAGTATCAGGAACATCAAAGGCTTTGAGCGACACTTTGATCAGGCCGAAATCGAGGCTCTCCAGCAGGTCGATCTCGTTCATTGCGGCGTCTATCATGCGCTTGACCATCGGCTTGGTCGCGTCGCTAGTCGGCGGCAGGCTCCCCGAGTTGACGCCGATGCGTATCGGTATATCGCGCTCCTTAGCTGCAAGAACAACTTTTTTGATGTGATTGCGGTCGCGAATGTTGCCGGGGTTGAGCCGCAGCCCGTCGACTCCGGCGTCGATAGCCATGAGGGCTAACCGGTGGTCGAAATGAATATCGGCGATGAGCGGTATGCGGATCGCCTTTTTGATTGCGGGCAGCGCCTCGGCGGCCTCTCGGTCGGGTACGGCGACACGGACGATCTGGCAGCCGCATCTTTCGAGTTGTCGTATCTGTCGAATTGTCGCTTTGGCATCGCGGGTGTCCGTCTTGGCCATCGACTGGACGGCTATCGGTGCGCTGCCGCCTATGGTGACGTTGCCGATATTTATCGCTTTGGATTTGCGCCGGCGTATCATCTGAAGAAGCCTTCCCCGCTGATGATTCTTTGAATATCGTTGTAACTGATGACAACGAAGAGTGTCATAAGCAGCGCAAACCCGATCATGTGTACGAGACTTTCCTTCTTGGCCGATATGCGCTTCCCTTTGCGGATAGCCTCGATTATTACAAAGATCAGCCTGCCGCCGTCGAGTGCAGGGAGCGGCAACAGGTTCATTATTCCCAGGATTATGCTTATAAGCGCTGCGAATACGAACAAAGCAGCAGCGCCACCCCTGTCATTTACCTCATTGGTAAGCTGGGCAATTCCAATAGGCCCGGCTATAGCGTCCTTTGCCGGCACATCTCCGGTAAACAGCGCGCCGAAGGAGTCTTTAATACCTACGAATATTGCTCCGTATTCGGAGAGACCCTTTGGTATCGCCTGCCATGGCTGGTATGCGATGCTTATATATGTCCCGGGGGCAGTTACGATGCCCAGTGCTCCCTGTCCTGCAGGTATCTCCCCTTTGATTCTGGGAACAATAGGGACCTCGAATTGTGAGCCTGCCCGCGAGATGACAAGGATGATTTCCTGTCCAGCCTTTTCCTTTGTTATCTCATTCAGTTCACTGGATTTATCTACCTTGGAGCGATCGACACTTAAAATTACATCGTTTACTTGTAGGCTTGCATTAGCGGCTGGAGAATTCTCGCTGATATTGGCAATCAAGATGCCCATATTGTACGCGTCGATGCCTAATGAACCTCCCGATTCGGACGTTTCCGATGATATTGGCACTACATTCATATTGAATCGAGAGCTGTTTCGCGATATTAAAAGTGTGACCTCCTGTCCGGCCTTCGAGTCTAGCGCTTTATCAAGGTCATCGGGGGTAAACACCTGTTT
>CAZWOG010000182.1:0-2508 GCA_964635685.1 uncultured Dehalococcoidales bacterium
CTTGATACTATGGATGTAAGGAAGGTCGGTCTTCTTATCTATCGGCAGCGGGTGATGGATGGTAGCTACAACGGGAATGCCCAGCGTTTTCATCAGTATATTGCCGTAGCCCAGCGTCTGGTTGTCGTGTATTATGTCAAATTTATACTTCCGTACTAACTGACGCAACGTATCGAAAGACCTGAAGCTGAAGGTGAACATCTCGGGGAACTTGCCGACCCTGGTGACAGCGACATCGTAAAGATTCAGCGGGGTGAAAATCTTGAACGGGTCGTGCTTGGGAAATCCGAATTCGAAGAGGTTCAGGTTCTCCACCCGGTGTTCTATCACACCTTCTGCAAGCTGCGGATATGGCGGCCCGACGATGGCATGCACCTCGTGTCCCAGACGATGCAGCTCCCGCGACAGGTAGTACAGGTAAACCCCCTGCCCGCCGCAATACATGTTACCCCTATTGCAGAGGAGGCAGATCCTCAATTCTTACACTCTCCTCGATACAGCAGCAGGGTCAGCAGCCCGATGATGCTCTTGCCGTCGCAGAGATCCCCGGACCTTATCAGGCGGGGGATATCACTCAGAGGCACGGGCACCACCTCGATAGATTCATCCTCATCGTTCCTGCTGGGCCCCAGTTTAAGCCCTGTGGCCAGGTAAAGATAGAGGAACTCGGTGGAATAGCCCGGCGCCGCGTAGGCCCCACCAATCTGCTCCATGCTCCTGGCGGTATACCCGGTCTCCTCCTCAAGCTCCCTTAGGGCGCTCTGGCGCGGGTTCTCCCCGGCTTCAATGCCGCCCGCCGGTATCTCCAGCAGCGTCTTGCCCACGGCGTGGCGGTACTGGCGCACCAGAATAACATTTTCATCTGCATCGAGGGCCACGATGCCGACGCTGTTGGGATAACCCGCTATCTCCCGCGTCGTCTCCCTGCCGCTGGGCAGCACCACCCTGTCCACACGCAGGTTGATGCGGCGTCCCTCGAATATTTTTTCCGTTGCTAAAGTCTGCTCCTCCATCACCCTACCCTCCCAGGCTGCATATCAGCGCGACCTCGTCGCAATCGGGGAACTTGGGGCAGCGCATGCATTCGCCCCAGACCTTCTGCGGCAGCTCCGCTTTATCGACGATATGGAAGCCGCATTTTTCAAAGAAACCAGGTTTATACGTCAGGCAGAAGACCTTGCTCAGGCCGAGCGACCTGGCCTCCTCTATACATGACTTGACCAGTTTGGAGCCGATGCCCTTGGACTGCATGTCGCTGGCCACCGCAGCCGCCCTTATTTCGCCCAGATCATCCCAGAATATATGCAGCGAGGCACAGGCGATAACTTTATCGTTCTGCCTGATGATGAAGAAATCGCGGATGTTTTCGTACAGCTCGCTCAGGGCGCGCGGCAGCATCTCCCCCTTGGACGCATGGGAGTTCACCAGCTTGTGAATCTGCTTAACATCGCTGATGCGAGCCTTTTCTACCTTCATTTCGGCACCAGCCTCTCCACTAAAGTACTGTAAAAAACCGTTGGAGGCTGCAACCTGAGGAACCGCGCCACGTGAGGACTGATGGAGACCTTAACAGTTTGCTCACCCTCCAATGCTATGTTTACCTGTCCATCCACACTGAGCACTGCCTGGTTGCCAGTGTGCACCTTAAGTTCCACTATCGATTTTGACGACAGCACAAGCGAATTATTGAAAGTAGGATGCGGACAGATGGGATTCAATACGATTTCTTTTGCCTGCGGATAGAGTATGGGCCCGCCATCGGCCAGTGAATATCCCGTGCTCCCCGTAGCAGTGGCGACGATGACACCGTCAGCTTTATATGTGGTGAACGGTATGCCATTGATGACGACGCTCACATTAACAACGCGAGGCGCCGCTCCCCTGCCCACTACGATGTCGTTTAAGGCGTGAAGCGGTTCATTACCGCCCATCTCCACCTGAAGCATGGCGCGTTCATCAATCCAGCCATCGCCCTTGAGTAACGCAGGGATGTGTTCCCGTACTTCACCGGACTTCAGCTCTGTAAGGAACCCCAGCTTGCCGAGGTTCACGCCTACTACGGGAATTGAGAACGGGGCCACCGCCCTCGCCGCCCGCAGCACAGTGCCATCCCCGCCAATGCTGAGCACCAGGTCGGTGCCCTTGGCCTGAGCGCGCACCTGCTTTTCGTCCCACGACGAGCAAAGCCAGCTCGATACATCCAGTGTAGAGAGAAGCTTGGCTATGTCATCGGCAAACGCCCGGGTCGCCGGTACCTTGGGATGGAATAATAAACCTATGCGCTTCAACGAATACTCTTTCAATTATTATTTCGAATTTCTGCCGCAAGGGGAGTCTATCATTGCCGCTATATACTGTCAAGCTGGAAACACCTGCTGGATATGTGTTATTTCCCAGTGTCATCTATTGAACATGTCTTGCACCATGAGTCTGAGCACAGCGAAGAATCTAAATCAACCCCCTTAATCCCCCAATCATGGTCCTTCCATGTGAAAAATTCTATGGAAG